>NZ_DDHH01000015.1:0-24764 GCF_002338015.1 Rhizobium sp. UBA1881 | reverse complement strand
CACTTGCAATCGTCGGCGATCGGCAGCTCGCCGAGGGCTTCGCGGATATAGGGTTCGACAACGGCGCGAACCTTCTTCGAATCCCAGCTGTCGTCGAGGTGCTGCGTGGACAGAACGATCGAGGTGACCTCGGCCGGGTGGCCGTTGACGTAGCGAACGGTGACCTGGCTCTTGGCGTCCGGGCCGAGCTTGGCGGCGTCGCCGTTGCCGGCCTTGCGGGCGGCGGCGAGCAGCTGCAGGATCTTGTGCGAGTAGTAGATCGGCGCCGGCATGAGGTCAGGCGTTTCCTTGCAGGCGTAGCCGAACATGATGCCCTGGTCGCCGGCACCTTCGTCGCCCTGCTGATCGGCGGCGTTGTCGACGCCCTGCGCGATGTCGGCCGACTGCGAGTGCAGGAGAACGTCGATCTTGGCCGTCTTCCAGTGGAAGCCGTCCTGCTCGTAGCCGATGTCCTTGATGGCGCGGCGTGCGGCGGTCTTGAACTTCGACGGGTTGATGACGTCGGCGCCGTTCTTGTCCTTCTTCATCAGGCTCGGCGGCAGGCGAACTTCACCGGCGATGACCACGCGGTTGGTGGTTGCCAGCGTTTCGCATGCGATGCGCACGCCCCATGGGTTGATGCCGGTCTTGGCGGCTTCGCGGTACACCAGATCCACGATCTCGTCGGAGATACGGTCGCAGACCTTGTCCGGGTGACCTTCGGCTACGGATTCGCTGGTGAAGAGGTAATTGGCACGCATTCCGGGATTCCCCTCAAAGAATAAAAAGCTGCGTAGTGGTACTCAGTTCAGGGCCGAAAAACAAGCGCAGAAGGACATAAATATATCTTTATATCTGCGACGAAGTGACAAATTTTGCCCAAAAAACGCAAAAAAGCGGCCTTTACGACCGCTTTCTCGACTGTGACTTATAAGGGATGCTTATTCGGAGTCGGCTTCGGCGGCCAGCGCCTTGACCAGCTCGACCACCTTGCGACGCACCTTGGGATCGGTGATCTTCACGAAGGCGCGGTTCAGCTGCAGGCCTTCCGAGGAGGACAGGAAGTCGACCACGTAGTTGGAGCTGGAGGCTTCCGCCATGCCACCCGCCATGCCGGCATTCTCGCCGGGCGCATCCTCGAAGAAGAAGGAGACCGGAACGTTCAAAATGCTGGAGATGTTTTGCAGCCGGCTCGCGCCGACGCGGTTGGTGCCTTTTTCGTATTTCTGGATCTGCTGGAATGTAATGCCGAGGCTTTCCCCAAGCTTTTCCTGGCTCATTCCAAGCATCGTTCGGCGAAGACGGATGCGACTGCCAACATGGATGTCGATCGGGTTCGGCTTCTTCTTGTTCTCAATCATGGTGCTGCCCTAACAATAATTCTGCCCTTGTTTAAACCGGCACGCCCAAACCCATCCCCAAAACGCCACGTTGCAAAGTGCGATCTATTCACCTTGAACCATACGTTAAGAATGCCGATCCTAACCACTATGCAATTTTAGGGGTTTTCGGTCAATTACGCTTGAAAACAAAACCAAAACGCGAAGCCATTGCAATTGCAAGCAGAAGTGTTTCGATCAACCAGAAGTACGTTTCGCGTGACAGCGGCAGATGGGTCGGAGAGGCGAAACTATCAAGGGTTGCGTCAATAAAGCCGCTCTCATTAAGCGAAAGACCTGCAATAATTTCACCACGGGGGCTGACAAGGGCGGAAATCCCGCTATTGCCGTCGCGAATCAGCGGCAGACCCGTTTCCACGGCCCGAACGCGGGCCTGCTGGAAGTGCTGGTAGGGGCCGGGCGTGGCGCCGAACCAGGCATCGTTGGTGATGTTCAAGATGGCCGATGCCGAGCCGATATCGCCGCTCATTTCGCCAGGGAAAATGATCTCGTAGCAGACCAGCGGATAGAGCTTCAGCCCGCTTGGCAGCGTCAGCAGCTGGCGCGTGGCGGCCGCCGAGAAGCCGCCGGGCATCTCGACGATATTCTGGATCCCGAACTCGCTGAGAAGGCTCTCGAACGGCATGTATTCGCCGAACGGCACGAGGTGCACCTTGTCGGAGGCGGCGATGATCTGGCCGCGACCGTCGATCACGTAAATCGAGTTATAGTAGCGCGGCGGATTGCCGGGACCCATGTCCTCGGCGCGAACGGCGCCGGCCAGCAGCACCTGGTTGTCGTCGAGCGTATCGGCGATCCTTGTCAGCGCATCCTGGTTATCGGTCAGGATGAAAGGGATCGCCGTCTCCGGCCAGACGACGATGTCGGGCTTGCGGCCGCCATCCTTGGGCGCCTCGGCCGAGAGCTTCAGGTGCTTCTCGAAGATCGCCGCCCGGTCGGCATCGCTGTCCATCTTGGCGCTCTGGTCGATCATCGGCTGCACGAGGCGGATGACCGGGCTCTTGTCGGTGGCGGCGACAACCGGCTTCGGTGCGCCGTAAAGCACATAGGCGCCATATCCGACATGCGCGGCAAGCAGCAGCAGTGCCAGCGAAATACCGGTTTTGGCGCCCTGCTTGGTACCGATGAGGGCAGGGGCGGCGAAGACGAACACTGACAGCGCGGTGATGCCCATGATCCCGATGATATGGGCCGACTGCATCATCACAGGCACCGGCGTCATGCCATAGCCGATGGCATTCCACGGGAAGCCGGTGAAGAGCACGCTGCGCGCCCACTCAAGCAGGCCGAAGCTCGCCGCCAGCGCCGCGATCCGCCCGACGCCATCCGACCAGAGGATGCGGGCAAGCGCGGTCGCCAGGCCGTAGAAGATCGCCAACACGGCAGGAAGTCCGAAGATCGCCAGCGGCAGCGCCCAGGCGAACTCCTCGGCATCGATCATCAGCGCATGCCCGAGCCACCAGAGGCCGGCAACAAAGTAACCGAAGCCGAACAGCCAGCCGGTGACGAAGGACGGCCAGAGCCGCCCGATGATGCCGCTGTCGGGTGCCGCTGCAGCGCCATCGATCAGCCAGACCAGCAGCGTGAAGGACACGAACATCGCGGCGAAGAAGCCGATGGGCGGAAGGGCCAGAACGCCGAATGCGCCTGCAAGGATCGCCAGCAGCACTCTCTTGTAGCCCCAGACCAGGATGACCCTGTCGGCAATTCGCTCCATGCGCACCCCACCAATCCGCGAATCAACTGAGGTCGCAGTGTTTCAAAAAAGCCGCCCGTTGTCGTGGTTGGCAGTGATCAGTTTGCCGTCGGCGTCTCGCTCTGCCGCTCGTCGCCGTGGTCGAGACCGATTGCGCCATCACCATCGCTCTTCGCACGCCGGCGGATCGCCTGGCGCTTGCGGGTAATCCGCACACGCTTGATGCGGCGCGGGTCGGCATCGAGAATGTGGAACTCGAAGCCCGGCAGCGCCTGAACGACTTCGCCGCGCACGGGAATTCGCCCGAGCTCGGAGAAGATCAGCCCGCCCAGCGTATCGACTTCGTCGACCTGTTCGGTGATGTCGAAATCCGGGCCGATGGCTTCGGCGATATCCTCGAGCTCTACGCGGGCGTCGGCCACGAACATGTCCTCGGAGACCCGCTTGAACATGACTTCTTCGTCGTCATGCTCGTCGTCGATATCGCCGACGACCATTTCCACGATGTCCTCATGCGAGGCCAGCCCGTCGGTGCCGCCATATTCGTCGATGACGAGCGCCATCTGCGTGCGGTTCACCTGCATGCGGCGCAAGAGGTCGGAGGCCAGCATCGAGGGCGGAACGAACAGGATCTTGCGGATGATGCCCGCCTCGGAAAGCGTCTTCTGCAGGTCCACGCGAGCAAGGTCGAAATTCGGCTTGGCCGAACGCGTTGCCTTCTGCAGGTTCTCAGGCGCGACCTCGACGATCGGCTCGGCGCCCTTGGCGGCCTTGGTCGATCCGCGGCGCTTGTTGCGCGCCTGCTTGGCGACGTAGGAGAGGAGATCGCGGATGTGTACCATCCCGCGCGGATCATCCAGCGTTTCGGCATAGACGGGCATTCGAGAGCGGCCGGATTCCTCGAACAGGATCATCAGCTCGCCGATGGTGATCGTCTGGTCCACCGCCTCGATATCAGCGCGCGGCACCATCACGTCGGCAACGCGCACTTCCCGGAAGCGCAGGATGTTGTTGAGCATCGCCTTCTCGTCGGCGGAAAAGGCATCGCCATCGGCCGCGTCGGTCATCAGCGCGTCGGCAAGGTCTTCGCGGATACGCGAACCCTGCTGTGGCCTCAATATGCGGGCAGCCCGCGACCAGAAGGATTGGGATCGTCCGGACTGCCTGCTACTACTGCCACCCTCGTCGGAGGATGATTGATCGGCGGTGTCCTTGGCCTCGGTGGCCGGTCTCGTCGTAAAGTCGCTCATGGTTCCATTTTAAGGTCTTGACCCTCGTATGGGTCAGATAGGCCGAGTTTCGCCAAAATGCGAGTCTCCAGCCCCTCCATTATCTCGGCTTCGGTATCATTATTATGATCGTAGCCGAAGAGATGCAAGAAGCCGTGCACCATTAGGTGGGTGAGATGGTCGTCGAAGCTCTTTTCGAGCTCGACCGCCTCGCGGGCCACGGTCTCTCTGGCGATGATGATATCGCCAAGCATCGGCCCCGGAACCTTGCCCGGCTGAACCGGGAAGGCGGGGAATGAAAGCACGTTGGTCGGCTTGTCCTTGCCGCGCCATTCCGCATTGATGTCCTGGATGGAGGCGTCGTCGGTGAAGACCAGCGACACCTCGGGGACCATTTTCGGAAACGGCTGCTTTTCGGTCTCGCGCAGATAGGTCGCGGCCGTCTCCAGCACGCGGTCGGCCAGCGCGTGAAGCGCGTCTTCGGAGGGCCATTCGCCCTCCTCGATGCTGATCTGTATGTCGAGTTCGGCCATCAGTCCTGCTGCGCGGCCTCTGGTGTGTCCGTCAGATAAGTCGCGTCGTAGGCGCGAACGATGCGGCCGACCAGCGGATGGCGCACGACGTCCGTGTCCTTGAAGCGGATGATCGAGATGCCCTCGACACCGTTTAAGAGCTGCAGCGCCTCGACCAGGCCCGACTTGACGCCACGCGGAAGGTCGATCTGGCTCGGGTCGCCGGTCACGATCATGCGTGAGTTTTCGCCGAGACGGGTCAGGAACATCTTCATCTGCATAGACGTCGTGTTCTGCGCTTCGTCGAGGATGACGGCAGCGTTGGACAGCGTGCGACCGCGCATGAAGGCGAGCGGCGCGATTTCGATGACGCCGGCGGTGATGGCACGATCGACCTTGTCGGCCGGCATCATGTCATAGAGCGCGTCGTAAAGCGGGCGCAGATAGGGATCGACCTTCTCCTTCATGTCGCCGGGCAGGAAGCCCAGGCGCTCGCCGGCTTCGACGGCCGGACGCGAGAGAATGATTTTCTCGACGACACCGCGCTCCAGAAGCTGGGCGGCGTGGGCAACAGCGAGATAGGTCTTGCCGGTACCGGCAGGACCACAGCCGAAGACGAGTTCGGAGCGCTCAAGCGCACGCAGATAGGCGTCCTGCGTCGGCGTGCGGGCAATGATGGTCTTTTTGCGCGTGGATACCTGCGCCATCGTCAGCTTGGCCTTCTTCTCCATCGTCGGCAGGCTCAGCTGATCGTCGGCTGCAACAGCCATGCGGATCGCGCCCTCGACGTCGGAGCGTTCCACGCTGCCGCCCTTCTGGAGCTTGTCGTAGAGATAGTCCAGCGTGCGGCGGGCCTGATTGGTGGTGACGATGTCACCCGAGATCACGACGGAGTTGCCTCGCGCTCGGGCGTCGATGTTCAGGCGTTCCTCGAGAAGCTTGAGGTTCTGGTCGAATTGACCAAACAGTTCGCTGGCGAACCGATTGTTTTCGAACGTCAGAATAAAGTGATTGGCGTCGCTCGCGATGCGTGGGTGGCGCGGTGAAGAAGAAACCAATTCTTGTCCGTTCAAGCGGTCGAGCTCCTTGAGTTAGGCACCAGCCTCTACCATCTCGGAAAACAGGCTGTTGGGTCCGGTACCTGTGATTCGCACTTTAATAATGTCACCGATTTGCGATGCTTTTGCATCAACATTCACCGACTGAAGCCAGGGGGAACGGCCGATAAGTTGTTGAGACATGCGACCGGGCTTTTCGAGCAACAGTTCGATGGTCTTCCCGACGCAGGATTCGGCAAATTCCTGCTGCTGCTTCAGGAGAAGCGCCTGCAGGCGTTCGAGCCTTTCTGCCTTGATCTCTTCCGGCACTTGGTCCTTCAGATCAGCGCCGGGCGTACCCGGCCGCGTCGAGTATTTGAACGAGAAGGCCTGCGCATAGCGGACCTTCTCAACGAGTTTTAGTGTATCCTCAAAATCGGCGTCTGTCTCCCCCGGAAAACCGACGATGAAGTCGCCCGAGAGCGCGATATCCGGACGCGCGGCGCGGATGCGCTCGACCAGCGTCAGATACTCGGCGGCCGTGTGGCGACGGTTCATGGCCTTCAGGATCCGGTCGGAGCCCGCCTGCACCGGAAGATGCAGATAGGGCATCAGCGCTCTGAGATCGCGATGCGCCTCGATCAGCCGGTCGTCCATGTCGCGGGGATGGCTTGTCGTGTAGCGAAGCCGGGCAAGGCCGGGGATCTCGGCGAGCCGATAAAGCAGGTCGCCCAGCGTCCATTCCTGGCCGTTGGGACCCAGACCGTGCCAGGCATTGACGTTCTGGCCGAGCAGCGTGATCTCGCGCACGCCGCCCTCGACCATCTTCTGCGCTTCCTCGACGATCTGCGAGACCGGGCGTGACACTTCCGAGCCGCGCGTATAGGGCACCACGCAGAAGGTGCAGAACTTGTCGCAGCCTTCCTGCACCGTCAGGAACGCGGTGACGCCGCGCGCCCGGATCTTGGTCTTTTCGGCGATCGGCAGATGCTCGAACTTGTCTTCCAGCGCATATTCCGTATCGACGATGCGCTGCCCTTCCTTGGCGCGGCGCAGCGCTTCCGGCAGGCGGTGATAGGTCTGCGGCCCGATGACGACATCGACGGCGGGCGCCCGGCGGAGAATCTCCTCGCCTTCGGCCTGCGCCACGCAACCGGCCACGCCGATCATGAACTCGCGGCCTTCCTTGTTGCGCTCCTTCTTCATGTCGCGCAGTCGCCCCAGCGCCGAGTAAACCTTCTCGGCCGCCTTCTCGCGGATATGACAGGTGTTCAGCAGCACGAGATCGGCCTGCTCCATGTCCTCCGTCGGCTCATAGCCGTCGCGCGCCAGAGCATCGCTCATGCGCGTGGAGTCATAGACGTTCATCTGACAGCCGTAGGTCTTGATGAAAACCTTGCGGCTGTTGCTGCCATCGCGGAGTGTGGTCTCCGGGGCCGGGAGGAGGGCGCTGTCCTGGGTCATGCCGGCTATTTAGTGGTTTTTGACGCGCGAGAAAAGGGAATCTTGCCTCAGTTTGCGTCCCGGCCTCTAAGCGCCGCACCGAGCATGGCGCGGATACGGCTGGCGATCGTGGCGCTGACCTGCTTGCGGTTGGTCTCGGCGCTGTAGGAGACCGCTTCGCCGAAGTGGACATCGACGTCGAAGGCGCCGCAGCGGAGCATGTCTTTGAGGTGCGGCAGCATCTCGACATCGCCGGGCCAGGAGGCAAGCGGGCGGTGGTAGCGGCCCATGGGTAGGCCGTGCACGCCGGTGTAGGCGACGGCCACTGGCTGCACGATGACGGTGCCCGTGGGCGAAGCGGGGACGGCCATGGCGGCGGCGCCGAATAGCGAGGATTTCACCTCCAGCAGCCGGTTGCCATCAGACGTCGTGCCTTCGGGAAACAGCACCACGATCTCGCCGTCTGCCATGCGCGCGGCGATCTCGCTCACCTGGTTGCCGGTATTGCGCTTTTCCTCGCGCACCACGAACACGCTCTTCTGCAGCTTGGCGAGCGTGCCGAAGATCGGCCAGTCGCGCACCTCGTTCTTGGCGATGAAGGCGACGTCGGCGATCGAGGAGAGCACCATGATGTCCATCCACGAGGAGTGGTTGGCGCACAGCATCAGCGGCCGATGCGTTTCCATCTGCCCGTGAACGCGAACCCGGATGCCGAGACAGAAGCAGATGATGCGGTGCCAGACGCGCGGCAGCCAGCGGCGCATCTTCCAGTCGTAGCGCAGGGCAAGGAGCTGCCAGGGCATGAGCAGGATGCTGGCGATGAGAATGACGATGCCGGCGAGGGCGACGCGCAGCCAGGCGATCAAATCGAACACTCCGCGGCTGCACGCATGATATCAGTGATCGTCCTTCTTGAGCGGTATGCCGTAGAGCTCGAGCCGGTGATCCACCAGCGTGAAACCGTGCTCGCGGGCGATCCGCTCCTGCAGCGCCTCGATCTCCGGCGAGCGGAACTCGATGACGACGCCGGTCTTCAGGTCGATCAAGTGATCGTGATGCTCTTCCGGCACTGTCTCGTAGCGCGAACGGCCGTCGCGGAAGTCGTGGCGGGCGATAATGCCGGCGTCCTCGAACAGCTTGACGGTGCGGTAGACGGTGGAAATCGAGATCTTGGCGTCGACCTTCACCGAGCGGCGATAGAGCTCCTCGACGTCAGGATGGTCTTCTGATTCCTCGAGAATGCGCGCAATGACCCGGCGCTGCTCCGTCATGCGCATGCCGCGCTCGGTGCAGAGTTCCTCGAGGGTCTTTGCCACATCCGTCATCAGGAGCCTTTCGATAGTCAACGTCTCAAGACGGAACTAGCGAAGAATGCGCTTCATGACAAGCGCCGTGGACACGTCGCCATTGGCGTCCTTGTAGTATCCACGGCGTTCTCCGACCTGGTCGAAACCGAGCTTGCGGTAAAGGCCCAATGCCGCGACGTTGCCCTTGTCGACCTCGAGGAAGATGCTTTCGCCGCCGCGCTGCTTGGCCTCGCGCATCGCCGCCTGCATCAGCCGCCATCCAAGCCCCGACCGGCCGACCTTCGCCTGCACGGCGATCGTCAGGATCTCTGCCTCGCCGGCAACCTCGCGCGCCAGGACGAAGCCGGGCAGCGGCTTTTTCAGGAAGGCGTTGGTCTGCCGCGCCACGAAGCCGAAGACGTTGTTCTGGCTGAGCAGGCTGTAGAACTCGCCATCGCCCCAGGGGCGGGCGAAGCGCTCGCCGTGCAGCGTCGATACCGCATGGCAATCATCGGCATCCATCGGGATGATTTCGAATTCCGGCTTCAGCGACAGATAGGATTCCAGCATGGTCATACTCGCGCAATCGCAAACCCGGCCTGCGGTTTGGCGTCGGGTCCGCGCAGATAAAGTGGCTTCGGCTTTCCGGAAGAGGGGTCGGCGGCAGCGGCAAGGCGCGCCACGATGGAGATGGGGAAATGGTTGGCGTGTTCGCCCGTAGCGTCCGGCCGCAGCAAGGGCGTTGCCGAGCCGGTGACGACGCCGTCGAAGGATGCCGCGAAGGCCTGCGCGTCCTCGACGGCCACGGCCCTGGCTTCATCGAGCGGCGTGCCATCGGCGTCAAAGGCCTGCAGATAGATCTCGTTGCGCTTGGCATCCATGGCGGCCAGCACCTGTCGGCCCGGCGAGCGTTCACGCTCGGCTTCGGCCATGACAGCAAGCGTCGTGATGCCGACGGCGGGAACGCCGAGCGAAAGGGCAAAGCCGCGGGCGGCGGCGACGCCGACGCGGATACCGGTGAATGAGCCCGGACCGATGGTGACGGCTACGCGCTCGACATCGGAAAGCTGAACGCCCGCCTGATCCAGCGCGCGATCCACGATCCCTATCAGATGCTCTGCATGCCCCTTGCCGATCATGTCCGATGCCTCCCCCAGCACCGTATTCCTGCTGCTGTCATAGACAGAAGCAGCGCAATCCACACCTGCGGTGTCGAGCGCCAGTATGATCATGGCATCTATTTCCGAATAAACCGTTCCTGACTTGTCCATACATCGCAAAACGCCGCGTTTGCAAACGCCGCGTCATCGCGAATGCTGGTTCAGTTGGTCAGACGGCTTCGACTTCCTGAACTTCCGGCACGAAATGGCGCAAAAGGTTCTGGACGCCGTGCTTCAGCGTTGCCGTCGAGGACGGGCAGCCCGCGCACGAGCCCTTCATGTTCAGATAGACGGTGCCGTCCTTGAAGCCGCGGAAGGTGATGTCGCCGCCATCCTGGGCAACGGCCGGACGAACGCGCGTCTCCAGCAGTTCCTTGATGGTCAGAACGATCGTCTCGTCACCCTCGTCGAAGAATTCGCCATCGGCGTCGGCTGCTTCACCAAGCACGGAGGAAGCGCCCATGACCGGCTTGCCGGACATGAAATGCTCCATGATCGAGCCGAGAATGGCGGGCTTCAGATGCTGCCACTCCTGGTCTTCCTTGGAGACGCTGATGAAATCATAGCCGAAATAGACGCCGGTGACGCCGTTGATCTCGAACAGGCGCGCGGCGAGCGGCGAGGCAGCCGCTTCCTCGCGATTGCGGAACTCGGCGGTGCCGCTCTCCATGACGATCTTGCCCGGCAGGAACTTCTGCGTGGATGGGTTCGGCGTGGCTTCGGTCTGGATAAACATGGTGCTCTCCGTGCGGCAGGCGCGCGCCCGCGACGTATTTAGAATTCTTCAAAAGTAGAAATAAGCCGTTTGGCCTCGCTATTCAAGAGACTGATACTCAAGAAAGCGCTTTATGCCAACGCGTCCAGTTCCTCATCGCTCAGTGTATCAGGCAAGACGGTGACGGGGATGGGAAAGGCCGCGCCACGGCCGGCAACCGACGACACCAGTGGCCCCGGACCCTCCTTGGCGGAGCTTGCGGCGAGCACCAGGATAGCGATGTCGCGGTCGTCCTCGATCACGGCATTGATCTGCTCGGCCGCACTGCCCTCGCGAATGACGATCTCCGGCTCGATGCCGATATTCTCGCGCACCAGCTGGGCGGACTTGGCGACGACCGCTTCCGCTTCCTCGCGTGCTTCGGCCCGCATGATCTCCTCGACCCCCAGCCACTGCTGGAAATCGCCGTCGGGGATTACGTAGACGAGCACCAATCCGCCATTGGAATTCTTGGCGCGCCGGCCGGCATAATGGACGGCGCGTTGGCATTCGGGCGTGTCATCGATCACGGCCATGAACTTGCGGCGGTGACCTTCGAGGCGTGAGAGTCGTTTTGATACCATGAGCGCGACTCTGACACTTGATCCGGGAGATTTGCAAGTCCCCGTTTTGCCGCAAACTGTCCGCTCACCGACAGGTGTTCGGCCGAGGCTATCGTGGTGCTGCAACGAGCCCGTAAAGCAGCATGATTTCCTTCACATGCTCGATATCGGGCTTGCCGATGACATTGATCGCCGATGCGATCTCCTCGAAGAACCGCCTGCCGATCAGCCCCGGCGTCATGGTGATCAGCGCACGCGCCGTTTCCTGGTGGAGGTTCTCATGCGTGTGGACCACGCCGCGCGGAATGAACACCGTGTCGCCGGCCCGCACCTCGCAGCGCTCGCCATCGACTGTTGTCGTCATCGTTCCGGAGAGACCGAAGATCACTTCGTCGACATCGTCGTGATAATGCGCCGCCGGCACGCGGGACTGGTAGGGGACCACGAATTCGAACATGACCATGCTGCCCGCGCTCTGGTCCTCATCGACCAGCAGCCGAACCTCCATCATGCCAATCTGAATGAGGTTCCGGTCGCGCATCTTGGCCTCCTCATGGCTCTGAGGAGAGTACGCCGCAGTCCAGTCTTGGACAAGTGCGGGGCTTCGACAAGTCCGACTGGAGAAGCCCGGGCGGCCGAAGCCGCCCGGCTCAGTTTGCTAGTAGAGGAAGCCGACGATGTCGCGGACTTCCTTCATTGTCACTTCGGCCCGCGCGCGTGCCCGCTCGCCGCCATCGCGCAGGATCGCGTCGATATGGCTGGTGTCGGCCATCAGGCGGCGCATCTCGGCGGTGATCGGCGAGAGCACCTTGACCGAGAGGTCGATCAGCGCCGGCTTGAACACGGAGAACTGCTGTCCACCGAATTCCGCGAGCACCTCGGCCTTCGACTTGTCGGCAAGTGCCGCGTAGATGCCGACGAGGTTGTCGGCTTCCGGGCGGCCCTGCAGGCCGTCGAGTTCGCTCGGCAAGCCATCCGGATCGGTCTTGGCCTTGCGGATCTTCTTCGAGATCGCGTCCTCGTCGTCCATCAGGTTGATGCGCGACAGATCGGATGGGTCCGACTTCGACATCTTCTTGGTGCCGTCGCGCAGCGACATGACGCGTGGCGCCGGGCCGTCGATCATCGGCTCGACCATCGGGAAGTAGGCATGCACCGGCTCCTTGCCGACGGTGATATCCACCCCGTATCCAGCCTTGCGGATATGCTCGGCGTAATCGAGGTTGAACTTCATCGCGATGTCGCGGGCAAGTTCCAGATGCTGCTTCTGGTCGTCGCCGACGGGAACATGCGTTCCGCGATAGACGAGAATGTCGGCGGCCATCAGGCTCGGATAGGCGTAGAGACCGAGCGAGGCCTGCTCACGGTCCTTGCCGGCCTTGTCCTTGAACTGCGTCATGCGGTTCATCCAGCCGATGCGCGCCACGCAGTTGAAGATCCAGGCGAGTTCCGCATGCTGCGGCACGGCCGACTGGTTGAAGACGATGTGCTTCACCGGGTCGATGCCGGAGGCAATGAAGGCGGCGGCGATCGAGCGGATCTGGTTCGGCATGTCCTCATGCACCAGCTGTGCCGTCAGCGCGTGCATGTCGACCACGCAATAGATGCAGTCGTTGCCGTCCTGCAGCGCCACGAACTTGCGGATCGCGCCGAGATAGTTGCCGAGATGGAGATTGCCGGTCGGCTGAACCCCCGAAAAGACCAGTTTCTTGAATTCGTTCATCATGTCCTCGATTAGGCTTGTGGAGGGCCCCAGGGCCAACGGCCCATGTTGCTAACGTCGCGGCTTATGCACGTCGGATGGCTTGTGATCAAGGGGTTGTGGTGGTGGTGCGGCGGATGGGGTTGGAGGTGTTGCGGTTGGGATCCGGAAATCCTGGGCGGCGTTGTCGGGCGGCAGCTGTGAACGTAATTGTTGTGCCGTGTGATACCCCCCTCTGCCCTGCCGGGCATCTCCCCCACAGGTGGGGAGATTGGCTGGGCGCGGCCGCTCGCTCCACTCTCATTGTTTGGATGGGGAGCACGCCACGAGTCGATCTCCCCCCTTGTGGGGGAGATGCCCGGCAGGGCAGAGGGGGGTATTCCACGGTGAAACCTCTCGATCACCACACCGCATCCACACACCAAAACCCCACGCGGCCTCTCACCCGTGTCTCCACCATGCAACCTTCAGTCGGACGGGGCGCTGGAAATCACCTCGATTGAGTAAGTAGAATATGGCGCTTCCCAGCGCCCCGTTCGGCGGTTTTTATCCGCGACTCCGATCTCTCTGCCTTCTCGCCCAACTTCGCGGCGAGACCATGTGTGCCTCACAGGCACGTCCGGGCTCAACTCAGGCCCGTCTTGTGACAAGACCCGCCGTCACCGGAGGGAGATCATTTTCCGCGGACCCGGGTCATGAGGTTTTGCGTCTCACCCTCACGCTCCGCGCCGATCCCGCCTCGCCGGCACGCCTGCCGGTGTATCCGATGACGGGACGCCGATAGTGTAGGGCGGGGTTTTCGAGGCGGGGAAAACCGACGGACGATTTTTTGTGAACATGCTCAAGCGCTCTCGCGAAAAGGGCAATTCATACTTCATTTTAGGTATCTTGAATGTAGTAATTAGACGTAAAATAAGGCGTCTACCTGATATCCTGGGTAGGAGTTTCCTTAAATTGGCCATTTTTGAGGAGAGTTTTTCCGCCCGCAAACGCGAGCGCCGCCTTTTGCGGCGCTCCCAACTGGGGGACGACATGATGCATCCTGCATTCTCAATCGCACTCGCCGGCTTGTTCAGCCTCTCCAGCCTCAATGGCGCCACAGCCCAGAATGTTCGAAAACTCTCGATCGGGCCGCTGAAGAAAAATGAAACGCTTGCCTATAGTCTGCAGACCGTCAGTGTTCGCGCCGGCTGCTTTCCGCCGAGGCTGAGGGGCATCCTCACCTATATCGCCGACAAGACGGGCCGTCGCCCGCTGGTCACCTCGGGGCTGAGGGCGCATTCCGGCCGCTCGCATTCGCAGCACCGCAATTGTGCCGCCGCCGATATCCGGGTGCCCGGCGTGTCCGAAAAGACCATCATCGCCATTGCCGCGCAGGCGCCGGGGATCGGCGGCATCGGCCGTTATTGCAACGGCATCATCCATGTCGATGTCGGCCCGAAGCGTCGCTGGACGCACTGTTAGAACTGCGCCAACCGGGGGATCAGCCGTCGGTCTTGGTAACCGCCGGCTTGCGGTTGAGGTTGCGGCGGATCATGCCGAGGTTCGCGCCGCCGATCAAAAACGCGGTGGCGAAATAGACGACCATCGAGATGCCGATCAGCATGCCGAGCGTGCCGACTTTGGTGGCAAGCGAAGCGCTCGAGGCAAGCCACGGCTCCCAGCGATGCTGGAGATACATGATGACGGCGCCCATGACGGCGGCGGAAACGACGAGCAGCGCCGTGCGCCGCGCGAGCGCCCATTCCCATGTCAGGTGGCCGCGCCGCAGCAGTGTGGAGAAGAGAAGAACCGTGCTGATCCATCCGGCCGTGGCTTCCGCGACCGCGATCCCGGGCGCGCCGAGATAGGGAAACAGCGTCAGTGCCGTGGCGCAATTGACGCCGACGGCGACCGCCGAAAAGCGCATCGGCGTCTTGGTGTCCTCGCGGGCGTAAAAGCCCGGCTGCAGCGCCTTGATCAGCACGAAGGCAGGGAGGCCGATGCCGTAGATCGCCAGGATCGAGCCGACGATCATGGTGTTTTCCTGGTGGAAGGCGCCGCGCTCGTAAAGCACGCGAATGATCTCGTCGGAGAGGATCCAAAGCGCGAAGGCGGCGGGGATCGTGAGAAACATCACGAATTCGATCGAGCGGTTCTGCAGGTTGCCGGCTTCGCGCAGGTTCCCGCCTTTCAGCGCGCGCGCAAGCTCGGGAAGAAGCACGACGCCGACGGCAACGCCGACCACGCCGAGCGGCAGCTGGTAGATGCGGTCGGCATATTGCAGGGCCGCGATCGCGCCCTCCTTGCTAGAGGCGATCGCCTGGCCGATCATCTGGTTGATCTGGGTGATGCCGCCGGTCACGGCGGCGGGGACGGCAAGGATCAGCAGTCGCTTGACGTTGGGCGTGATCCTAGGGAAGCGGATCCCGATGCTCATGCCCGCATGCAGCACGCCGAAATAGACGACGGCGAGCTGCAGGACACCCGCGACCAAGACGCCCCAGGAGAGATACCAGGCGGTCTGCAGCGGTTCGGCGCCGGTGTAGAGCGCGTAGAACAGCGCCCCGATCATCACGACGTTGAGGAAGACCGGCGCCACGGCGGCGGCGAAGAAGTGATGCAGCGAGTTCAGCATCCCGCTCATCATCGCCGTCAGCGACATGCACATCAGATAGGGAAACATCACCGCCGCCATGCGCACGGTGATCGAGAACTTCTCCGGATCGTCGGTAAAGCCCGGCGCGATGATGAAGCGCACCAGGAGCGGCATCGAGAGCTCCATCACGATGGTGATGAGCAGCAGCACCGAGAACAGAACGCCGAACACTTCCTCGGAGAAGCGCTTGGCGCCATCGGTGCCGTTCGCCTCGATCTCCTTGGCGAAGAGCGGCACGAAGGCGGCGTTGAACGCGCCTTCGGCAAACAACCGGCGAAACAGGTTTGGAAAGCGGAAGGCCGCGTAAAACACGTCGGCCATCGGCCCGGTGCCGAGTGCCGCCGCCATCAGCGTTTCGCGGGCGAAGCCGAACAACCGGCTGCCCAGCGTGGCGCCGCCGACGGTGGCGAATTTCTTGACGAGGCTCATGCGGCTAAAATTCCTTCATGGGAAGGGTGAGAGTGCAATTGCTTGAATGCGCCGATCCCACAGAACTCCCTCATTCCTGTGCTTGTCACAGGAATCCAGCCAGCCCAAGTCCTTGGGCTGAAAAAGAGTCCTTCGCCGCGCGGACGCGCGGCAGCTGGATTCCTGTGACGAGCACAGGAATGAGGGAGAGAGGACTTGGCGACCACCTATCGCGTCCTCTCGGCCGTGTCGGCCGGCGCGATCATGCCCGACGGCATGCGCTCGCGCAGCTCATCCTGCTCTTCCGCGATCACGGCCTTCATCCGGGCGGTGATGTTGGAGCGCTTGCTGTCGCCCGATATCTTCTGGCCGACGAGATCGGTGACGTAGAAGGTGTCGATCACCTTTTCGCCGAAGGTGGTGATCCGCGCCGACTGGATGTCGAGCGAAAGATCCGACAGCACGGCGGTCACCTCGGACAAAAGGCCCGGACGGTCGAGGCACTCGACCTCGATGACGGTGAACTTGTTCGACAGGCTGTTGGAGATATGGACCGAAGGCGGAATGAAGAAGGCCTTGCTCTTCTTGCGGTTCTTGGTCCGGGTCGCGATCACCTCGGGCAGCCGCTTGCGGCCGGAAAGCACGTCCTCGATCATCCTGCCGATCGTGCCGGCGCGGCGAAGCTCGTCGGCATCGTCCTTGAACTCGCGGCTGACATGGATCGTGTCGAGCGCCCGGCCGTCTGAGGTCGTGAAGATTTGCGCGTCGACGATGTTGGCGCCGGCCGCGGCACAGGCGCCGGCGATGACGGCGAGCAGGCGCGGGTGGTCGGGCGAGAGCACGGTGATTTCGGTGATGGCATGGAAGCTGTCGGTGCGTACCATCGTCGCCAGCGCCTGGCCTGCCTTGTCGGCCTGGCGGATGAAGCCGGCATGGCGCACCTGGTCTTCCAGCGGTACCGAAAGCAGGTAGGGCTGGTAGTGCAGCTTGCTGTAGATCTTGCGATCCTTCTGGCTCCAGTCGGCAAGCGCGTTGAACAGCGCCTCGGCGGCCACGGCAGCGCGCTCCTTGCGCGACACCTCGGAGAAGCCGCCGGCAAGCAGGAGCTCTGTCTCGTAATAGAGCGTGCGCAAGAGCTGGCCCTTCCAGCCGTTCCAGACGCCCGGGCCGACGGCGCGGATATCGCAGACCGTCAGGATCATCAGCATCTTCAGCCGCTCGAGCGATTGCATGCGGTCGGCGAAGTCGGTGATCGTCTTGCGGTCGGTCAGGTCGCGCGTCTGCGCCACCATCGACATGGTCAGATGCTCCTCGATCAGCCAGACCACGGTGTCCGTCTGCTTGTGCGACAGGCCGAAACGGGCGCAGAGCTTGCGGGCGACGCGGGCGCCGGCGATCGAGTGGTCTTCCTGGCGGCCCTTGGCGACGTCGTGCAGCAGCACCGCCACATAGAGCGCCTCGCGATCCTCGATCCCGGGCATCATCTTGTTGGCGAGCGGGTGCAGCTCTTCGGCCTTGCCCTTGTCGATCTCCGAGAGCACGTCGACGCTGCGCAGCAGATGCTCGTCGACAGTGTAGTGGTGATACATGTTGAACTGCATCATCGCGACGATCTTGCCGAACTCGGGAATGAAGCGGCCGAGCACGCCGGCCTCGTTCATGCGCCGCAGGATCAGCGCCGGGTCGCGCTTCGACGTCAGGATCGAGAGGAACAGCCGGTTGGCTTCCTCGCTCTCGCGCACGCTGTTGTCGATCAGGCTGAGCGAGCGCGTCACGCGCTTCAGCGCATCCGGATGGAACTCGAGCCCGTTGATATCGGCCACATGGAAGAGGCGGATGATGTTGACGGGATCGCGCTTGAACACATCGGGGCTGGCGAGCGCGATGCGGCCGCGATCCTCCATGAAGTCGGTGCTGCCGGCGATCTTGCGGGTGCGGTGGGTGAAGCGGCTGAACACGCCCGACAGCCCCGGCGTCGATTTCGCCTGCTGGTCCTCAAGTGCGGCGCAAAGGATGCGCGTCAGGTCGCCGACGTCCTTGGCCACAAGGAAGTAGTGCTTCATGAAGCGCTCGACGGCCGAAAGGCCGGGGCGCGAGTGATAGTCGAGCGCCGTTGCGATCTCGCGCTGGATGTCGAAGGAGAGCCGTTCCTCGGCCTTGTTGGTGAGGAAATGCATGTGGCAGCGCACGGCCCAGAGGAAGTCGTCGGCCTTCTCGAACAGACGATATTCGTGCTTGGAGAGAACGCCGAGCGCCACCAGTTCGGCGGTGTCGCGCACGTGGTAGTAATACTTGGAGATCCAGAACAGCGTGTGCAGGTCGCGCAAGCCGCCCTTGCCCTCTTTCACGTTCGGCTCGACGAGATAGCGCGTGTCGCCTGCCTTGCGGTGGCGCTCGTCGCGTTCGGCAAGCTTGGCGGCGATGAATTCCGGGCCGGTGCCGGTGACGATCTCCTTGTCGAAGCGGGCCTCCAGCTCGGTTTCGAGCGAACGAAGGCCGCAGATGTAGCGCATTTCGAGGATCGCCGTGCGGATCGTCATGTCGGACTTCGACAGCGCGATGCACTCTTCGACGGTGCGCGTGGCGTGGCCCACCTTGAAGCCCATGTCCCACAGCATGTAGAGGATGAATTCGACCGCCTTGTGCGTCTCTTCCGCCGGCTTCGGCTGAAACAGGAAGAGCAGGTCGATATCCGAGCCCGGCGCCAGCGTATCGCGGCCATAGCCGCCGACGGCGGTCACCGAGAACTTGTCCTTCTGCTTGGGAAAGACGTGGTCGGTGGAAAATTCGTAGAGAACCGTGATGATCTGGTCCTGCAGCCAGGAAATCCGCCGTGCGCATTTCAGGCCGCTGCCGTCGGCAGACAGCAGTTCGCGCGCCTTGTTGCGCCCATCCGTGCTGGCCTTCTTGAAGATGCCGAGCAGATCGGAGCGCATCGCGTCCGGCCGGTTCTTGTTGGCCTCCACCACGGCGTCGCACTGCTTGCGCAGATAGTCGGTGTCGAGAATGTCGGAGAAATCGATATCGTTCGTCGGCGCCATGCGCTGGGCGGCTTCCTGTTCGCGCGGCGCGGCCATCTGCTGCGCCTCTCGTTTCGTCTGCATGCGCTATAGCCTCTTTGCCCGCAATTTGACACGGGCTTTCATACTGCAAGAACCTTTAATTTTGGCGAAAAGGTGATCGTGCGCCGAGACGGCATACGAGGCGGCCCGGCTTAGGCGGCGATCTGCTCGTTGACGGAATAAAGCACCTTGCGGTTTTCGCTGGCGATCTCTTCAAGCATCTCCTTGTCGCATTCGCGGTAACCCGCTTTGGCGATGGAGGCCGTCAGATCCGATATGCGCGAGCAGCAGGCGATGATCTGCAGCAGCCCGAAGGGCGAGGCCCAGCCGCGCGGATTGCCGTGTTCGTCGGCAAGGCGAAGCGCCTCGATCGCCGTGAAGATATTGGCGAGCAGCTGCGTTTCGCGAAGCAGGCGGTCCATGAACATGCGCTTACCCCTGCTTCAGCTTCTTCTTGAGGTCGTAGAGCGCGTCCAGCGCCTCGCGCGGCGTCATGTCGTCGAGGCTCATGTTTTTCAAGGCTTCATCGACCTTCGAAGGTCCGCGCGCCACATCCTCGCGCCGCACAGCCACCTGAAACAGCGGCAGATCGTCGATCAGCTGGCTCGCCGGGTTCTTGCGGTCGGCGTCTTCGAGCCGCGTCAGCACATCGCGGGCGCGGGCAACTACCGAGGCCGGCAGGCCGGCAAGCCGCGCCACCTGGATACCGTAGGAGCGGTCGGCGGCACCAGGGCCGACTTCGTGCAGGAAGATCACGTCGCCGTCCCATTCCTTCACGCGCATCGTCGCGTTGGAAAGCCGCGCCAGCTTCTCCGAGAGCACGGTCAATTCGTGGAAGTGCGTGGCGAACAGCCCGCGGCAGCGGTTGGCCTCATGCAGATGCTCGACCGATGCCCAGGCGATCGACAGGCCGTCGAAGGTGGCGGTGCCGCGCCCGATCTCGTCGAGGATGACGAGCGAGCGACTGGTCGCCTGGTTGAGGATGGCGGCGGTCTCCACCATTTCGACCATGAAGGTCGAGCGTCCGCGCGCCAGATCGTCGGAAGCGCCGACACGCGAGAACAGACGGTCGACGATGCCGATATGCGCCGAGGTCGCCGGCACGAAGCAGCCCATCTGCGCGAGAATGGCGATCAGCGCGTTCTGGCGCAGGAAGGTCGACTTACCGCCCATGTTCGGGCCGGTCAAAAGCCAGATCGCCCCATCCTTGCCGTCTCCCTCGGGCGAGAGGTCGCAATTATTGGCAACGAAGGGGCCGGTGGACTGGCGGCGCAACGCCTGCTCGACAACGGGATGCCGCCCGCCCTCGATGGCGAACATGGTCGAGCCATCGACCAGCGGCCGGCAATAGGCCTGCTCGTCGGCAAGCAGCGCGAGCCCCGCGGCAACGTCGATTATGGCAAGCGCCCGCGCACCGGCCTTGATGGTTTCGGCCTCCGCCACGACGGCCGCGCTCATCTGGTCGAAGGCGGCAAGCTCGATCGACAGCGCCTGGTCGGCGGCATTGGCGATGCGGCTTTCGAGATCGGCAAGCTCGGTGGTGGTGAAGCGCATGGCGTTCGCCATCGTCTGGCGATGGATGAAACGCGCCTTGGCTTCCGGCGTATCGGTCATCGGCCCGGCATTGCCCGCCGTCACCTCGATGAAATAGCCGAGCACGTTGTTGTGCTTGATCTTCAGTGACTTGATGCCGGTCTCGTCGGCATATTGCAGCTGCAGCCCGGCGATCACCCGGCGCGACTGGTCGCGCAGCGCCCGCACCTCGTCCAACTCTGCATTGGCCCCGTCGCGAAGGAATCCGCCGTCGCGTTTCAGAAGCGGCAGCTCGTCACCGAGCGTTTCGCTGAGCAGTGCCGCCACCTGTTGCGGCAGGGCGATCAGGCCCGCCAGCGCATCCGCCAATTCCTCGGGCAGCATCGCGGTTTCGAGCAACCGCGCCACGTCGGTGGCCGCGTTCAGCCCCTGCCGGATCGCCGCCAGATCGCGTGGGCCGCCGCGCTCGAGCGCCAGGCGCGACAGGGCGCGCGGCATATCGGGCACATGCTTCAGGAGATCGCGCAGGTCACCCGAAAGCGAGGGCTCCTCGATCAGGAAGCCGATCGAATCCAGCCGCTCGTTGATCCGCAGCGGGTCCGTCAAAGGCGACATCAGGCGCTCGGCCAGCAACCGCGCGCCGCCGCCGGTGACGGTGCGGTCGATGGCTTTCAGGAGCGATCCATTGCGATCGCCGGAAAGCGTGCGCGCAAGTTCGAGATTGGCGCGTGTCGCCGGGTCGATGAACAGCGTCGAGGCAGCGCTTTCGCGCTCCGGCTTGCCGAGCGGCGGCCGTTCGGCGATCTGCGTCTTCTCGACATAGGCAACGGCCGCTGCCGCCGCCGCGAGTTCCGAGCGCGAGAAGGTGCCGAAGCCATCGAGCGTCGAGACGCCGAAATAGCGCGCGATCCGGCCCTCGGCCGTGGCGCTGTCGAACAGCACCGATGGCTGCGGCACGGCGGTGCGCCCGAGCACGTCGAACACCGGCTTCAGCTCCGGATCATGGAACATCGTATCCGGCACGATCAGCTCGCGCGGATCGATCCTCAATATATCGGCAAGCAGCCGCGATGCCTCGGTCTCCGCCAGGCGGAAAACGCCGGTGGAGATATCGATCCAGGCAAGCGCCATCAGCGGCTCGGAGGCGCCGCGAATGCGGGTCAGCGCCATCAGATAATTCGATTCCGAAGGCGAAAGCAGCTTTTCCTCGGTGATCGTTCCCGGCGTCACCAGGCGCACGACGTCGCGCTTCACGACCGACTTGCTGCCGCGCTTCTTGGCTTCCGCCGGGTCCTCGACCTGCTCGCAAACAGCCACGCGGAAACCAAGTCCAATGAGCTTCTGCAGATAGTCGTCGGCGGCATGAACCGGCACGCCGCACATCGGGATATCCTGGCCCATGTGCTGGCCGCGCTTCGTCAGCGTGATCCCGAGCGCCCGCGAGGCGTCGAGCGCGTCTTCGAAGAACAGCTCATAGAAATCGCCCATGCGGTAGAACAAAAGCGAATCCGGATTGTTCGCCTTGATCTCGATGAACTGCTCCATCATCGGCGTGGCCGAGGCGCGGCTCTCTTCCGTTGCAAGCTCGGCAGCCGAAAAGGCTTCGTGTCTCAAGGTCATTCGATCGTTCACGGAGTGGGCTTTTCCCTAAAAAACAGGGTGCCACCCTATCGAAGCGCGGCTATAGAAGACAACAGCTATCGGGAAATGGGAGCCGTTAGCCCACAGGAGGATTAAGGGAGGTATTCAACGAGCCGCAAGGTCAGGAACCCCTTGGAAGGGCGCCTGTCAGTTCCACCGGATATTTTAATCGATTGTAGCCGTACGGCTTTTTCGCAAGGCGTCGTGTCAGCCCCAAACAGCGTGTCTATAGAGGGTCGACTAGCGCAATCGAAGGCCGGTTGTCAGGAGATTTGGAGGAGATATGCCCGACATGAACAGCAAGCAGCGCCCCGCCAACGGCATTACCGACAAGGAAGCGCTCGACTTCCATTCGCAGGGAAAACCCGGCAAGCTCGAAGTCAACCCGACCAAGCCGATGGCCACGCAGCGGGATCTCTCGCTTGCCTATTCGCCGGGCGTCGCCGTTCCGGTCAAGGCCATCGCCGCCGATCCCGCCACCGCCTATGATTATACGTCGCGCGGCAACATGGTGGCGGTCATTTCCAACGGCACCGCCATCCTCGGCCTCGGCAATCTCGGTGCGCTGGCGTCGAAGCCCGTCATGGAAGGCAAGTCGGTCCTCTTCAAGCGTTTCGCCGATGTCGACAGCATCGACCTCGAGGTCGATACGGAGAATGTCGACGAGTTCATCAACTGCGTCCGCTTTCTCGGCCCCTCCTTCGGCGGCATCAATCTCGAAGACATCAAGGCGCCGGACTGTTTCATCATCGAGCAGCGTCTTCGCGAGCTGATGGATATCCCGGTCTTTCACGACGACCAGCACGGCACGGCGATCATCGCCGCCGCCGGCCTCATCAACGCGCTGGAGCTGACTGGCCGCGACCTGAAGACGACAAAGCTCGTCTGCAACGGCGCGGGTGCGGCAGCGATCGCCTGCGTCGAGCTCATCAAGGCCATGGGCTTCGCGCCCGAGAATATCGTGCTCTGCGATACCAAGGGCGTCATCTACCAGGGCCGCACCGAGGGCATGAACCAGTGGAAGTCGGCGCATGCGGTCAAGACCAAGGCGCGCACGCTGGAAGAAGCGATGAAGGGCGCCGACGTCGTCTTCGGCCTGTCGCAGAAGGGCGCCTTCTCCGAGGAGATGATCCTGTCGATGGCAGGCCGCCCGATCATCTTCGCCATGGCCAATCCCGATCCCGAGATCACGCCCGAGGAAGTGGCCGGCATCCGTGATGACGCCATCATGGCGACCGGCCGTTCGGACTATCCGAACCAGGTCAACAACGTGCTGGGCTTCCCCTATATCTTCCGTGGCGCGCTCGATGTCCGCGCCACGACGATCAACGACGACATGAAGATCGCGGCCGTCCGGGCGCTGGCGAGCCTCGCCCGAGAGGACGTTCCCGACGATGTCGCCGCCGCCTATCAGGGCAATCGCCCACGCTTCGGGCCGCAATACATCATTCCGGTGCCCTTCGATCCGCGCCTGATTTCGGCAATCCCCGTGGCGGTCGCTCAGGCCGCCATGGAAAGCGGCGTCGCCCGCAAGCCGATACCCGACATGGCCGCCTATGCCCGCGAACTGTCGGCGCGTCGCGATCCGATCGCCTCCACGCTCGCCAGCCTCTATGAGCGTGTCCGCCGCCATCCCAAGCGCGTCGTCTTTGCCGAGGCCGAGGAGGAGCAGGTCATGCGCGCCGCGCTCTCCTACGCCAACCAGCAGCTCGGCACCGCCATCCTGCTCGGCCGCGAGGATCTGATCCATGCGACGGCAGAGCGTGCCGGCATCGATCTCAACCGCCCCGGCCTCGAGATCGTCAACGCCCGCATCTCCAACCGGGTGGAAGCCTATATCGACTATCTCTACGCCCGCCTGCAGCGCAAAGGCTATCTCCACCGCGATGCCCAGCGCCTGATCCACAACGACCGCAACCACTTCGCGGCCTGCATGGTGGCGCTCGGCGACGCCGACGGTATGGTGACGGGCATCACCCGCAACTACTCGACGGCGCTCGAGGATGTCCGCCGTTGCATCGACGAGAAGCCGGGCCACCGGGTGATCGGCGTGTCGATCGCGCTCTGCCGTGGGCGCACCGTCTTCGTGGCGGACACCGCGGTGCACGACATGCCGTCGGCCGAGGAACTGGCCGATATCGCGGTGGAGGCCGCCGGGTTCGCGCGCCGCATGGGCTACAATCCCCGCGTCGCCATGCTCGCCTACTCGACCTTCGGCCACCCTTCCGGCGAGCGCTCCGAGCGCGTCCGCGAAGCCGTCGCCATCCTCGACCGCCGCCATGTGGATTTCGAGTATGACGGCGAAATGGCGGCGGATGTGGCGCTGAACCGCAAGGCGATGGAGCAATACCCCTTCTGCCGCCTGTCCGGCCCCGCCAACGTGCTGGTCATGCCGGCGTTCCACTCGGCCTCGATCTCCACCAAGATGCTGCAGGAACTCGGCGGCTCCACCGTCATCGGCCCCATCCTCGTCGGCGTCGACAAGGCGGTGCAGATCACCTCGATGGGGGCGAAGGACAGCGACATCGTCAACATGGCCGCGATTGCGGCTTATACGGGGTCGTGAGGTGATTATGGTGTGAGATGGTTATGGGTGAGGGTGTGCCGTGTGGCCCCCTCATCTGGCTGCCGCCATCTTCTCCCCGCTGGGGAGAAGGGATGTGTGGCAGGCCGCTCGCCCCAATCTCTCCCTTCTCCCCAGCGGGAGCCGTTGCAAAATCT
>NZ_DDHH01000097.1:0-16634 GCF_002338015.1 Rhizobium sp. UBA1881 | reverse complement strand
GTGCCGAGGATCTAAGCACGCATCCAAGAATGCAACGGGGATGGAGCAACCGCGAGGGCGGCCACAGAGCACCGCCCCAAAACCCATCACCCCTTGACGGGCGTCTCGGCCACAGGCGTCAGCGGCTTGCGGGCATCGAACCACCCAACGAGATTGTCGACCACCAGATCGGCCATAGCATTACGGGTCGGAACCGAGCCCGAGGCGAGATGCGGCAAGAGCACGGCGTTCGGCAGCGCCATCAGCGCCGCTGGAACGTTCGGTTCGTCGTAGAACACATCGAGACCGGCAGCACCCAAGGCACCCGAGGACAGCGTCTCGATCAGCGCATCCTCATCGACGGTCCAGCCGCGCCCGACATTGACGAATACGCCATCCGGCCCGAGCGCCTTCAGGATATCGGCATTGACGGTTCTGTGCGTCTGCGGCGTCTTCGGAACGATTGCGATCATCGTATCGACGGCTTCGGCGAGGCCCTCCAGCGTCGGATAGTGATCATAAGGCAGCGCCTCGTTGCGCGTGCGCGTGTGATAGCTGATCTTCACCTTGAACGGCTCCAGCCGCTTGGCGATCTCCTGGCCGATGCGGCCGAGACCGTAGAAGCCGACATGGCGGCCCTTCAGCGAGAAACGCGACAGCGGATAGCTCTGCCCCGGCTTCCAGTTGCCGGCGCGCAGCCAGTTTTCGGCGCGCGGAAATTCGCGGATGGTGTTGAGCAGCAGCCCGATCGCGGTATCGGCCACTTCGTCGTTGAGGACATCGGGGGTATTCGTGACGACGATACCCCTGGTCGCGGCATACCTGGCATCGACATTGTCATAGCCGACGCCGAAGCTGGAGATCAGCTCCAGATTGGACAGCGCATCGATATCGGCGGCGGAGAAGGTGCCAGATACGGCGACACCGCGAATACGGCCTGCGGTCTGCGCATCGAGCGACTTGGCGTCGGCCTCGATGACGTCAAAACCTTGCCGCAGGCGCGCCAGAACGCGCTCGTGCATTTTCCCCGGAACGAGAACAGCGGTACGGGACATTGCTTTTCCTCTTCGATTTGTCGCGCGCCCTTGATGACTTGGGATGAAGGGCGGGATTATGACCGGGGCCGGAAGGGGCTGGTCGATTGGCGGATGCGCATCTCGGGCTTGATGAGATGGATGCCGTCGGGTTCGTGGCTGCCGGCGAGGCGATCGAGAAGCGCGCGGGCGGCGAGCCGGCCGACTTCGGCCTGGCCGTTCCACACGGTTGTCAGCGCCGGCATCGAGATCGACGCCTCCTCGAGATCGTCATAACCGGTAACGGAAATATCGGTGCCGGGCACCAGACCTGCGCGGGCAATGCCGTTCATGAGGCCGATGGCGACCAGATCGTTCCAGCAGACGGCGGCCGTGGGCTTCTGCGGCAGCGACAGGAAATGCACCGCCGCCTCGAAGCCGCCCTGCATAGAGCGGGGGCCGGGAATGCGCAGGCCGGGATCGACCTCGATCTCTGCCTTGCGCAGCGCATTCACATAACCCTGGTAGCGGTCGCGGCCGGTGGACGTCTGGTCGGTGCCGCCGATCATGGCGATCGAGCGGTGGCCGAGGCCGATCAGATGATTGGTGGCAAGCGAGATGCCGTAGCTGTCGTCGCCGCGATAGGTCGGCAGCTCCGATCCGTCCATGGAGCGGGCGACGAGAATGGCCGGCATGCCGTTATCTTCGGCAAGCTGCATGTCCTCCGGCGGCGTGCCGATCGCCGGCGACATGATGACGCCATCGCCGCCGAGCTGCAGCAGCGTCTCGATGAAGGTGCGCTGCTTTTCGACGGAATCGTAATGGTTGGAGAGAATGAAGGTGTGCCGGCTGCGGTCGAGCTCGCTTTCGATCGCCTTCAGGATTTCCCCGTAGAACGGGTTCATGATGTCGTGCACGACGACGCCGATGATGCCCGAGCGCGAGGTGCGCAGGCTGGCCGCGCGGCGATTGTAGATATAGCCGAGCGCGCGCGCCTGCTCCTTGATCTTGTCGCGGGTGGCGCCGGCGACCAGCGGACTGTCGCGAAGCGCAAGGGATACGGTTGCGGTGGAAATGCCGAGCGTTTCGGCGATCGTCGAAAGCTTGATCTTCTGCGCCACTGTGCCTCCCGGATCGCGCGGAAGGACTGTGACGCGCGATGAACATATGCACCCGGCCAGCTGTGAGCCGAGCGTCCTTAAAATGTTTAATTAAAAGATTAAACCGGAGCAGGCAATTTCTAATTTCACAAAACCGTCAGATTTCATCCGGCTCGTCGAGCACGATGGCATCGGCCTGCAGATTGCCG
Source organism: Rhizobium sp. UBA1881 (assembly GCF_002338015.1). Taxonomy (NCBI): domain Bacteria; kingdom Pseudomonadati; phylum Pseudomonadota; class Alphaproteobacteria; order Hyphomicrobiales; family Rhizobiaceae; genus Rhizobium; species Rhizobium sp. UBA1881. The sequence continues at coordinate 14,333 of NZ_DDHH01000097.1, read as the reverse complement.
TCGATCGCCTTCAAAAGCCGCACCAGATTGCGGATTTCCTTCTCGGAAAAGTCGAGTGTCGCCAGCCGGTCGCAGGCGGTCGCGGCCTGCTCGATGGCAGCAACACTGCCACGGCCGAGATCGGTGAGATAGACCTTGGTGAGGCGCGCGTCGTCGGCATCGGCCTTGCGCTCGAGAAAGCCCTGCGCCTCCATGCGGCCGATCGTGCGCGTCATGGTCGGCGCCTTGACGCCAAGCTTGTGCGCCAGCGCCCCTGCCGTCATGCCGTCGCTTTCGGCGAGAGACGTGATGACGCCATCCTGCCCGGCATAGAGCCCGCTCTCCAGAAGGTTGCGGGAGAGCACGGTGCGCATCGAGCGGGCGGCCTGCGTCAAAGCCGGAGAAAGATCGACCACCGTATACTCGGTCTGGTCCTTCTTCTTCGACTTCTGCTTCTTGCCGTCCTTGTGCTTCTTACCCATTGCCGTCCCTTTGATCTTGCCGCGCCCTGCCCCAATTGAGGTTGAGAGGGACGGCAACAGTTTCATTTGGCGCCTAAGCCTTCCTCCAAATCCATTTTGATTTAAAGGCTTATGCATTAAGCATTGAGATCGTTGCGTTATGACATTGCGCATGATCTCGTCATAAACAAGAGGCCTTAGCCGGATGAACGCGCCAGCGACCGAGTTCGACGACCACGATCCGCAATTTTCTGGTGCGGAGCGCGAGCGGCACATCGTTGTCCTGCCGCTCGGCGCCCATGAACAGCACGGCCCCCACCTTCCCTTCGACACCGACACGCTGATCGCCGACGGCATCGTTAGCAGGCTCAAAACCGCGCTTCCCAAAACGCTTCCGGTAACCTTCCTGCCGACGGAATCAGTCGGCTACTCAATCGAGCATATGGATGTGACAGGAACACAAACGCTGACCTACGGCGAGGCGATCGAACGCTGGCTCGGCATCGCCGAGAAAATGTCGCAACAGGGCATCCGCAAATTCGTCATGCTCAACGCTCATGGCGGCAATTCTCCACTGATGACCGTTGTCGCGACAGAAGCCCGCGTGCGCTTCAACATGCTCGCCGTCGCCACCAGCTGGACCCGCTTCGGCCTGCCCGATGGGGTGATCTCGCCGGAAGAAAGGGCGATCGACATCCACGGCGGCGATATCGAGACCTCGGTGATGCTGGCGTTGCACCCGGAGAAGGTGGACATGGCCAAGGCCGAGAACTTCCCTTCCCGCCAATCCGACTTCGCTGCCCGCTACAAGCACCTGCGCGCCTACGGCCAGCACGCCTTCGGCTGGAAGATGTCGGACCTCAACGACAAAGGCGTCGCCGGCAACGCCGCCAAGGCAACGGCCGCAAAGGGCGAGGCGCTGATCGCCCACGCGGTAAAGGGCCTGGTGGAATTGCTGCAGGATGTGGATGCCTTCGACGTCGACGCGCTGACATAGCGGGCCGCTTGTATCGGCCCGGTGTTTTCATCATATTGATTGTAATCGCAGTGGCTCACCAAGGAGGCCCGCATGCGCATTTCCGTGAAAGAGGCCGAAGGACAGCTTACAGAATTGGTCCGCCTTGCCAATCAGGGCGAAGAGATCGTGTTAACGCAGGACGGCCAGCCCGCCGCTCGAATTGAGGCGGCAACCACATTCATCGATGATCCGGTCAAGCGGGAACAGTTCATTCAGCGCCTGCGGAACGACGCCACAAGGCCACCACTCAGCCGTGAGGAGAAGTCCCGGCTGATCAGCAGGTTGCGCGAGGAGATAAGGCAGAAGAACCTGCCGCCTGGTCCGGATGCCGCTCACAGCCAGGATTTTCTCTACGACGAAGACGGCTTGCCCAAGTGATTGCCGTCGACACCTCGGCTTTGATTGCGATATTGGCGGAAGAACGCCTGGGGCCATCCTGCCTCGACACATTCGAAAGCGCGGAACTGATCCTGATTTCAGCTGGAACGGTGGTCGAGGCATCGATCGTTGCTGCGCGGAGAGGATTTTCGGAGGAGATGAAAGAACTTCTTGCTTCCGCCGCTGTGCAGATAATCGACGTCACACCAGGACGCGCAGAACTCGCGGCAGCCGCCTACCGTTCGTGGGGCAAGAACTTCCATTCCGCCTCGCTTAACTTCGGTGATTGCTTCTCCTACGCAACGGCCAAGGAATTCAATTGCCCCCTGCTTTTCATCGGCAACGACTTCGCCCAGACCGATATCCCGTCGGCGATCGCGGCCTCCACATCCTAATGTGATCTTATAACATACGAATCCCTTTGAACTGCCGCGCCGCACCCCTTATATGAGACGACGAATTTGAAAGGCCCGGGACAAAACCCGAGCAAGCCCCCACCTATCGAGGTTCTCATGACCGACGCTCTCCAGACGCAACCCAAGCCCATCCCCGTCACCGTTCTCACCGGCTACCTCGGCGCCGGCAAGACGACGCTGTTGAACCGCATCCTGACGGAAGCGCATGGCAAGAAGTATGCCGTCATCGTCAACGAGTTCGGCGAGATCGGCATCGACAATGACCTCATCGTCGAATCCGACGAAGAGATCTACGAGATGAACAACGGCTGCGTCTGCTGCACGGTGCGCGGCGACCTGATCCGCGTCGTCGAAGGCCTGATGCGCCGTCCCGGCCGTTTCGACGGCATCATCGTCGAGACGACCGGCCTTGCCGATCCGGTGCCTGTTGCCCAGACCTTCTTCATGGATGACGACGTCCGCGCCAAGACCGAGCTCGATGCCGTGGTCGCCCTCGTCGATGCCAAGCACCTGCCGCTGCGCCTGAAGGATAGCCGCGAGGCCGAAGACCAGATCGCTTTCGCCGACGTCGTGCTGATCAACAAGACCGACCTCGTCACCCCGGAAGAGCTGGCGCAGATCGAAGACGTCGTTCGCGCCATCAACCCGTCCGCCCGCGTCTACAAGACCAGCCGCTCCGGCGTCGATCTCGCCCGCGTGCTCGACCAAGGCGCCTTCAACCTGGAACGCGCGCTCGAAAACGACCCGCACTTCCTCGACCACGATCACCCCGACCATGTCTGCGGTCCCGATTGCGGCCACGACCATGGCCACCATCACCATGCGCACGACCATGATCACGATCATCACCACCATGATCATGACCACGGGCACGATCATCACCATGATCACGGGCACGACCACCATCACCATGGCGCCGTCTCCCCGATCCATGACGTGACGGTGCAGTCGGTGTCGCTGCGCGGCGGCGAGATGAATCCGGATCGCTTCTTCCCCTGGATCCAGAAGATCACCCAGACGCAGGGCCCGAACATCCTGCGCCTAAAGGGCATCATCGCGTTTAAGGGCGATGCCGAGCGCTACGTTGTTCAGGGCGTGCACATGATCATCGAAGGCGACCACCAGCGTGCCTGGAAGGACGGCGAGAAGCGCGAGACGCGTCTCGTCTTCATCGGCCGCGAGCTTGACCGCGAAAAGCTCGAAGCCTCCTTCAAGGCGTGCGAGGCCTCTGCCTGATGCCGACTGTTGCCCCGTTTGATATCGACGGCCATATCCTGGCCGTCGAATTTTTAGGTGATACCCCCTTCTTCGCCAGCGCCACCGGCACGTTTCACCGGCTGGATGGCTCGGAGAAGGTCACCGAAGCCCATCAGGGCATGCTCACCTGCATCCGCGATCCCTATAGCGAAAGCCTGATCTCGGGCGGCGAAGACGGCAAGGTGCTGCGGATTGCCGCCGATGGCAGCGTCACCGAGTTGGCGCATGCGCCGCGCAAGTGGATCTCGCAGCTCGCCGCCGGCCCGCAGGGCGCCATCGCCTATTCCCACGGCAAGAGCGCGATCGTTCGCCTTTCTGACGGCACCACCCGCGAATTCACCGAGGAACGCACCGTCGAAGGCCTCGCCTTCGCGCCCAAGGGCATGCGCGTCGCCGCCGCCCGCTATAATGGCGTCTCGCTGCATTGGGTGGCGGGCGACGCCAAGCCTGTCGATCTCGAATGGAAGGGCGCCCACACAGGCGTCACCTTCTCGCCGGATGGCAACTTCCTCGTCACGACAATGCAGGAAAACGCGCTGCACGGCTGGAAGCTCGACATCAAGCCCGGCTCCGAAGCCCGCCACATGCGCATGACCGGCTACCCCGCCAAGGTGAAGTCGCTCTCCTGGTCGGCCAAGGGCAAGTGGCTCGCCTCATCAGGCGCCCCGGCCGCCATCGTCTGGCCCTTCCAGGGCAAGGACGGCCCGATGGGCAAGGCGCCGCTCGAACTCGGCACCCGCGCCAACATCATGGCGACATCGGTCAAGTTCCACCCGGCCGAGGACATTCTCGCCATCGGCTTCATCGACGGCATGATCCTCGCCGTTCGCCTCGCCGACAGCAAGGAAGCGCTGATCCGCCGCCCCGGCAAGGGTGCGATTACCGCCATGAGCTGGAGCAAGAACGGCAAGCTTCTGGCCTTCGCTTCGGAAGCCGGCGATTGCGGCGTGGTCGATATCGCCGCCTAAAGCATGTCGCGCAAAAGTGTGCAGCGGTTTTGCGGCACCGATATGCGACAGAACAAAAACTTAAAGCGTGACGAGCGAATCCGAAGGGTCGCGACACGCTTTAAGAGACATATCCCGAGACTAAACACCGGTTTCGGGATAAGACACGCTTGAAAACAATTGGCGTGAAAACAGAGAGCTGAGCCAGATGTCGCAGACCAGAACCGCCATCGCCGAAACCGCAGCCGCCAACGATGCCTCGGCATGGGTGTTGATCCGCGCCGAGGCCCTGGCGCTGTGCGAACGCGAACCGGTGCTGCGGCCTCTTTTGACATCGCAGGTGATCGAGGCTGCGGATAGCGCGACGATCGTTGCCCGCGTGCTCGCCGCGCGTCTCTCTCGCGCCGATGTCGATACGGCGGCTCTGACGACGCTTCTCCAGGAGACGCTGACCCCTGATATCCTCACCGAGGTCCAGGCCGACCTGATGGCGGTGCGCAAGCGCGATCCGGCCTGCACGACCTATCTGCATGCGCTGCTCAATCTGAAGGGCTTTCACGCCCTGCAGATCCACCGCGCCGCCCACAAATTGTGGAACGACGGCCGCGTCGAGATCGCCAGCTGGCTTGCTAATCTCGCCTCGCTGGTCTTCGGCCCGGACATCCACCCGGCCGCGAGGATCGGCTCCGGCATCATGCTCGACCACGGCTCCGGCATCGTCATTGGCGAAACGGCTGTCATCGAGGACGAAGTCTCTATCCTCCAGGGCGTCACGCTCGGCGGTACCGGCAAGGAAACCGGAGACCGCCACCCGAAGATCCGCCGCGGTGTGATGATCGGCGCCGGCGCCAAAATCCTCGGCAATATCGAGATCGGCGCCTTTAGCAAGGTGGCGGCCGGCAGCGTGGTGGTGAAGCCGGTTCCAGCCCATTGCACGGTGGCGGGCGTTCCGGCAGCGGTGGTGCGCATCCATTCGGCCAGCGAAATCCCCGCCGAAAGCATGGATCAGAATATCTGAGTTCGGGCTAGAGCAATTTCAGCAAAAGTGCAGCGCGGTTTTGCGTCCGGAATTGCGTAATAACAAATAGATAGAGCATTTTTGCGTTTCGAAGAAACGCGGAAATGCTCTAGGCCGCCTGCGCCGGCGATGCCTCCACCCGGTCGCGGCCCCGCCGCTTGGAAGCGTAGAGTGCCGTATCGGCCCGCTCCAGGAGCTTCTTGAAGTCGATATCTGGGCCGTGGCAGGCAGCGACGCCGATGCTGAGCGTCGGAAGCGACGCGAATAGCGCCATCGCCGAAACCTGCTCCGAGAATGCCAGCCGCATCCGCTCGGCGACGGCAATCGCCCCATCCTCGGCGGTATTCTTCAGCACCACGAGAAACTCGTCGCCGCCGTGGCGCGACAGGAGATCATCGGGCCGCAATACGCTGCGCGCAGCACTTGAAAACAGCCGGAGCACATCGTCCCCGACAAGATGGCCGTGCTGGTCGTTCAGCTGCTTGAAATGATCGATATCGACCACCAGGAGCGCCAACGCGTGGGCACCGCGCACCGGCAGCCGCTGCGCCAGCCCGCCACGATTGAGCGCTCCCGTCAGCGGATCATGATGCGCCAGCGCAATCAGTTCGCTCCTGTTGCGCTCGGCCGCCATCAGCACGATCAGCATGCTGCGCAGCGCCAGGAAAATGACCGCCGTCGATGCCATCCAGCTATGGGCGACGGTGGCGCCATAAGGGTCGGGACCCGCAATCTCGCCCGTTGCCGCCATGACGCTGCGCACCAGGAAAATCGCCGCCGTCGGCAGATAAAGCCATGCCAGCAACCCCGCCGAGAAAAGCTTCTCGCGCCTGTAGATGCCGATCCCCTCGCGCAGCACCGCCAGATCGCACAGGCAGCAGATGGCCGAGACATAGAGCAGCCGCGTCGACACAGACATATCGCCTGATGGTAGAGCCGCGACCGGGAGGCTGATGCAGACCAGCGCCAGCGCGCAGGCAAGCATCGACACCGGCCGGCCGGCGAGCACGCGGATGGCGAAGAACGACAGCAGGTAGCCGGCGATGGTCAGCACATTGCCCAGCTGGATCGACAGCACATAGGGGATGAAATTGCGCAGGCAGACGAGCAGCGTGCCGACGCCGAGCACCAGATAGCTGGCGCCCCACCAGGCCGGCCAGCGGCCGAACCGCCCGGTCCAATAGCTCACCATATGCGCGCTTCCGAGAACCAGCAGCGTCATGGCGGAGACGACGTAGATCGTCCGCAGATCCAAAATCATGTACGCGCCTCCAATCCACCGGCGCGGACACACTACGAGATCGCTATTGCGGTTTGATTGTGAGGCTTGGTCGCATTTTAACCAATGCGCTGAAAGCCCGCTCAGACAGGGCGTGCGGCGGCGATGATCTCGGAGAGAAACCCGTGCAGCGCATCGCGATAGCCTGTTCTCGCCGAGGGGCCGTTTTCGTCGGACGTCATCACGACGGTGAGCTTCAGCGACGGCACGATGTAGAGCATCTGGCCGCCATAGCCCCAGCCGAAATGCACCTGTTCGCCACCGATCTGCCGCGAGAACCAGCCATAGCCGTAGTCATCGCCCGAGAAGCGCGAATTGGTGCGATGCTGCCAAGACTGGGCGACCCAATCGGCGGGAACGACCTGCGTGCCATCTGGAGCCTTGCCGCCGTTGCGATAGAGCTCGCCGAAGGCAAGCAGCGAGCGAGCGGTCATCGCCATCTGGTTGCCGCCGAGGTAGATCCCCTGCGGATCCCGCTCCCATGCGCCGATGCGAAAACCATCGACGGGGGCCAGCCACTCCCGCGCCAAGGCGAGCGTCGATTTCCCGCCGACCTTGGTCAGGATCGCCGAGAGCAGATGCGTCGAGGCTGTGGAATAGAGCATCTGCCCGCCCGGCGCATCGGCGAACGGCTGCGCGAGCGCGAACCGCACCCAGTTGCGCGACGACACGAAGCGCCCGTAATCGGGGCCCGACAGGCGACCAAGCCCCGCCTGCATCGAGAGCAGATTGCCGATGGTGATCTGACCGAGCCTCGGGTCCGGATTATCGGGCAGGTCGGCCTTCAGGATCGGCGCGATCTTCTGATCCGGCCCTTCCAGCAGGCCTTTCTCAATGGCGATGCCGACAAGGCTCGAGATGATCGACTTGGAGGCCGACTTGATGTTGACGGACTCACCGGTCGAATGCCCGCGATAGCCATGCTCGGCGATGATCTCGCCATCCCTGGCGACAACGACAGCCTTCAGCGGCCGCAACTCCTCGCGCGACGCGCCGCCATCAAGCAGCGTGGCAACCGGGTTGGCCTGCTGCGCGAAGGCGATAGCTGGCGTGAGCGACAGGATGAGGAGAAGGGCGAGGCGCTTGATCATGCGCCATTATCTATGACGGGCGGCCGATCAAATCATCGGCCGTCCCTTCAAACTCACATGGATGTGAAACCTTATGATCGCGCTTGGCTCAAGGTCACTGATGCACGCATCGGCGTGACACTGAGGGCCGCTTTTGCGCCTTGGTGAATTTCGCAATCATCCCCGCCGGACATTTTTTGTCGTCGAAGAGCACGGATTCTCCCGGTGCCATCGTCTCGGCCGTCGGCTTCGCCGTCACCGTCTTGATCGCTGCAAAGGAAGTCGACGCGCCGGCAAGCGACAGCAGGCAGGCGCAGGAAATGGAAAGAAGTAGAGACCGCATCATAGGTTCGCCCTCACGTATTAGTGATCACTAAAATACATTCCTACGGAATCGCGCCAGCGGCAAGTCATCCGATCGGCAGGCAGCAGGAATATCCGCGCGCGGTCTGTCCGCGGCGGTGAAAAAGGGGAGAAGGCAGGCGGTCGAGGTATGGTGTAGTGGATGTCAGGCTGGTCCGCCTGCCCGATCGTTTCAGGCTTTCCGGCTTCATCAGACCGACAGGAGCGTCTCTCGATCTGGCGTCCCCGGACGAATCATTTGCCCTGACGGCATCCGATTCGACCTTTCGCGACCGTCATCGAGCGCCGAATTATGAACGGAGACCGAACCGGTTCATGAACCCGGCTCCCTGCTCGATGACGCGTTCATGATGTGCCGAGCCTACGCCATGGGGATGATTCTCGCCCATATTTTCATCCATATGATTGTTTTTTCTGCATTTTATTAGAACGAAAAGTGAATTTCTTCCCCATAAAGGCGAAGCTGCAGTGTTGCTAAAATATCGTTAAAATTTACCGTCACAGTTTTTTGTTCATCTGGCGTTCAGAAAACTCTTGGGAAAGCCGACTTTTGCGCTCACATTAGATACCAGAGAACTAGGAGTGCATGAATGATTCTTAAGGCCACAGCCGCAGCGACCATATTCGCGGTCTATGCTTTCACGATGTTTTTCATCGCCGCCATACCGGACAATATCGTACAGACTGCCGGGACACAGCTGGTCGACGCAAGCGTCGTCAAGTAAGCGCCGCTAGAAAACGGCGAAGCGAATACAGAGGGGATAATAGTCCGCCGGCTCTTCCGGCGCCCCTTCAAACTGATTTCCTGAAACTGGAAATGAAACAAAAAAGCCCCTCCCTTTAGGGGAGAGGCTTAGCCGGTCAGGCCGCCCTGCGGATCGGCGCGCTGGCCAGCATCCGCCCCGTGGGCACGATCATGCCGGCCGCGCCGTCAAGCCAGCCCTCGACAAGCTCGAGCGCCAGAAAGCGCGAGCGTTCGAACGGACCGGGCATGACGAGATGCTGAGCCTTTGCGGCGAAGAAGCCGAAACGCTCGTAATAGGGGGCATCGCCCACAAGCAGGATTGCGCCGTGACCACGGGTCTTGGCTTCCAGCATGGCGGCTCGCATCAGAGCCGAGCCGACACCCTTGCCCTCGAAGCTGGAATCGACCGCCAGCGGTCCAAGCAGCAGCGCGTCGATGGCAGTACCATCGGCATTGACGCCGGCTTCGACGTTCCACAGGCGCACGGTGCCGATGACGTGACCGTCGCGATCACGCGCAACCAGCGCCAGGCCTTCGGCCGGCACGCGGCCACGGCGGATCTTTTCCGACGACTTGCGGCGGCGGTTCGGGCCCATGGCGCGATCGAGCAGGTTCTCGCGCGCAACGACATCGCCGGCATTTTCGGCGTCGATGGTGAAAATGGAATGCGCAAAGAATGCGCGGACAGAATCAAGAACAGCGGCCATCGTGGCCTCCCGAACTCAAAACCGTTTCAAACGGTATCGTCAGATCATTGTGAGGGTGCCGCCCCGGCTGGCTACGGGGCGAGCGTGGTCTTTACTGGCACATAAGCCTTTCTCGGATCTGCGATCCGAGGGTCATGTGCTAGATAATATAGGCCTTCAGCGGCTCGAAGCCGTTGAACGCGACCGCCGAATAGGTGGTCGTGTAGGCGCCGGTGCCTTCGATCAGGATCTCGTCGCCGATCGAAAGGGTGAGCGGCAGCGGGTAGAGATTCTTTTCGTACAGCACGTCGGCGGAATCGCAGGTCGGGCCGGCGATGATGCAGGGCTCCATTTCGTCGCCGTCGCGCTCGGTGCGGATCGGGTAACGAATGGCTTCGTCCATCGTTTCGGCCAGACCGCCGAACTTGCCGATGTCGAGGAACACCCAGCGAGCGGCATCGTTGTCCGACTTCTTCGAGATCAGCACGACTTCCGTCTTGATGACGCCAGCATTGCCGACCATGCCGCGGCCCGGCTCGATGATCGTCTTCGGCAGGTTGTTGCCGAAGTGGTCACGAAGGCTCTGGTAGATCGCACGACCGTAAGCTTCCGCCGACGGAACGTCGCGCAGGTACTTAGTCGGGAAGCCGCCGCCCATGTTGACCATCTGCAGGTGGATGCCCTGCTTGGCCAGCTGAACGAAGACGCGCTTGGCATCGGCAAGAGCCGAATCCCAGGCATCGACCTTGGTCATCTGCGAACCGACGTGGAACGACACGCCGTAGGACTCGAGGCCCAGCTGATGCGCGTAGACGAGAACGTCGACGGCCATCTGCGGCACGCAGCCGAACTTGCGCGACAGCGGCCATTCGGCGCCTTCGCCATCGGTGAGCACGCGGCAGAACACGCGGGCGCCGGGAGCGGCACGCGCGATCTTCTCGACTTCCTCGTGGCTGTCGACGGCAAAGAGGCTGACGCCGAGCGCATGCGCGCGGGCAACGTCGCGTTCCTTCTTGATCGTGTTGCCGTAGGAGATACGGGCAGCGGTCGCACCGGCATTGAGCGCCATTTCGATTTCGGCGACGGACGCGCAATCGAAGTTGGAGCCCATGTCGGCGAGCAGCTTCAGAACTTCTGGAGCCGGGTTTGCCTTGACGGCATAGTAGATGGCGCTGTCAGGCATGGCGTGACGGAAAGCGGAGAAATTGTCGCGCACGACGTCGAGGTCGACCACGAGGCAGGGACCGTCGGGACGTCGGGTTGCGAGAAAGTCGCGGATGCGCTGAGTGGTCATATCGATTCCCTTTTCAATTCCAGAGCTCCGGAAAAACCGGAGGACAAAGGGCAGCCGATCACTCGCATAGGAACCAGCCGGTGGAGACCCCGGAACCTTAGCAAGCGCTCGAATGCGCGAATGATGAATCAACGCCGCGAAAGCGACATGGATTCGGCTTTGTCTGCCATGGATTGGAGGGGATTCCCTACCGCACTTCCGGCAATGAAGGTGTGCCTCTTCAGTAACCCCCGCTGATGGAAAGCAGGGAGAGAACAAAAAGGCCCGCACCGTCGTTGCTTCAGGCGTCCTCGCATTTTCCGGTTGGCCGGAATAGCGACTGGAGGGGTTAATTCCAGGTACCTTACCGATTTCCTCACCAATTCGAGGGTTCGGCGGACACCCATGGGCACGTGCGACTTTGGGCTGAGGTCGAAATAAGAATATTCGCGGTCATAATCAAGAGTTTTTTTGGGGTTGCGCAAAAAAACGAAAAGCGCCAGCCCAAATGCGTGGACCTATTGCCGCATGAACACCGCGCTTGCCTTTGCTGTAGGATTATCTGATTGATATTCCGGATATAAATCAGGACCGCAAAGCACTCATGGACACCCTCACCCGCATCCGCGCCTTCATCGACGTCGTCGAAGCCGAGGGTTTTTCCGCTGCCGCCCGCAAGACCGGCCGGTCCAAGGCGCTGCTGTCCAAATATGTCCGCGAGCTCGAGGATGAGCTTGGCGCGCTGCTTTTGAACCGCACCACCCGCCAGTTCTCGATGACCGAGGCCGGCCACACCTATTATCGCACCGCTTCCGACATCCTGAAAGAGATCGACAACCTTGCCGATCTCGTGCGCGAGAACAATGCGCAGCTGAAGGGCAAGCTGAAAATCTCGGTGCCGCGCACTTATGTCGACGCCGATGTCGGCCAGTCGCTGATCGATTTCGCCCGCGAAAACCCGGATCTCCAGCTTGAAATCTCCGCCGACGACCGCTTCGTCGACCTGATCGAGGAGGGCTTCGACGTGGCGATCCGCGTGACGAAGCTCGAGGATTCCGGCATGATCGCCCGCAAGATCTCGGATTTCCGCATTCATCTCTGCGCCACGCCGGAGTTTCTGGAGCGTCACCCGCAATTGCAGAACCCGGCCGATCTCTCCAACGTGCCGTTCATCATCGACACAAACTCGCGCAGCCAGGGCAGCATCCGCTTTCAGAACCCCGACGGCACCTCGTTTGCCGTCGCAGTCTCCGGCCCGATCGAGGTCAACAGCCCGCATGCGACGCTGCGCGCCGCACTGTCAGGCATCGGCATCGCCTTCATTCCCGATTTCATCGCCCGCAAGCCGATCGAGAGCGGCGAACTGGTGACGCTGTTCAACGACTATATCGCCACCGATCGCGGCATCTACGCGGTCTATCCGCACCGCCGCTACCTGCCGGCCAAGGTGCGCATTTTCGTCGACTATCTTCACAATTGGTTCAAGAAGCACCCCTAAGCCGGAACCACACAATTCCGGTCCCAATTCGGTCCCATTTTCCGGCAAGATCGCAGCAACTGATTTGGGCCGCCCCACCCGGATTTATCGCCTCTCCGGCATTTAAATTTTTGGCCCGAACTCTAGAGATGAAGTTAGCGGACGCATGAAGATATCGACTTTCCTGACGGCCGGCTTTCTGACGCTTGTGCCCGCCGCAGCCTTCGCGCATCCGCATATCTTCGTGGAGGCCCGCCTTGAAGTCGTCGCCGGCGATGACGGCAATATAGCGGAGTTCCGCAACGTCTGGCGCTTCGACGAGGTCTTCACCTCCTCCGTCGTCATGGATTTCGACAAGAACACCGACCTGAAGCTGGAGCCGAACGAGCTCGCCGAAGTCGGCAAGACGGTCCGCGATTCGCTGGCCGACTATGATTACTACATGAACCTGACGATGAACGGGAAGAACATCACGGTTCAGAAGCCCGACATCATCCATGTCGATTACCGCGACGGCCAGCTCTTGATGTTCTTCGCCGTCAAGCCGGTCGAGAAGATGCCGCTCAAGGGCAACCTCACCTTCGGCGTCTACGATCCGACGCTCTACACCTCGATCGACTTTCCGACCGACAAGGAGATGATCCTCGTCGGCGACGCCTTCAAGGCCTGCAAGCACCAGGTGGTCAGGCCCGACGCCGACCAGGTGATCTCGCAGAACAAGCAATCACTGACCGACGCCTTCTTCAACGATCCGACCGGCACCAACATGTCGAAGCTCTTTGCCACCAAGCTGGACGTCACATGCTGAGGCGCAAGCCCACGCTGCTGCTCTACGCTGCCGGCCTGCTACTGCTCACCGGCCTCGCCGCCGCGCACGCGCAATCGCCGCTCGGCATCGGCACGGCGGAGCCGAGCTTCCAGCCCTCCGGCGGCCCGCTGGCGCCGCTCTTTCTCTACATCAATCACGAACAGCAGGCCTTCTACCGCGCGCTAACCAACGCGCTGAAGGCGATGCGACAGGATCCCTGGCATCTCGGCACGCTGGTTGGCCTGTCGTTTGCTTATGGTGTTTTCCACGCCGCCGGCCCCGGCCACGGCAAGGCCGTCATCTCCTCCTACATGATCGCCAACGAGATCGAGCTGAAGCGCGGCGTCGCCATTTCCTTCGTCTCGGCCTTCGTCCAGGGAGTGGTGGCGATCCTGCTCGTCGGCGGCGCCTGGCTGGTGCTGCGCGGCTCAGGCATCACGCTCACCATGGCCACGCAGGCGATGGAGATCGCAAGCTTCGTCATGGTCATCCTCTTCGGCCTGTGGCTGTTGCTGCGCAAGCTGCGCGCCATCATCCCGGCTTTCCAGCCGAGGCAGGAAGCGCTGGCATCCGGCCCCGTCAGCATGATGCTCGACTGGCAGGACGCAGACCAGCGCGGCGAGAGCAGCTCCTACGCCTTCGGCGAAACCCAGGCCGCCAAGGCCGGCCACAAGTTCATTTCAGGCATGGCCTGCGAGACCTGCGGCCAGTCACACATGCCTGATCCCGCGATGCTAGGCGCGGAGAAATTCAGTATCCGCGAGGCCTGGTCGGCGATCGTCGCCGTCGGCCTGCGCCCCTGCTCCGGCGCCCTGCTGGTGCTCACCTTCTCCTTGCTGAATGGCCTCTATCTCGGCGGCGTACTCTCGGTCTTCGCCATGTCCCTCGGCACCGCCATCACCGTCGCCATCCTCGCGACGCTTGCCGTCACCGCCAAGGGCACCGCCATGCGCCTCGCTGGCCACGGCTCGCGCGTTTCGACCTGGGTGGGCAACGGCATCGAGCTGCTCGGTGCACTGCTTGTCATCGTGATGGGTGCGCTGTTGCTCGGCGCGTCGCTGCAGGGTGTGGGGTTTGGTGGGTAGGTTTGATTGGTGAGGGTCGTGCCGTGAGGCCCCCTCATCCGCCTGCCGGCACCTTCTCCCCAACGGGAGCCGT
>NZ_DDHH01000060.1:48283-48438 GCF_002338015.1 Rhizobium sp. UBA1881 | reverse complement strand
GAGTGACGACGATCATGGTCAGTCCCTGCTTGGCGAGATCGCGCATCGTCGACAGCACCTCACCGACGAGTTCTGGATCCAGTGCCGAAGTCGGCTCATCGAAAAGCATCAACTTCGGCTTGATCGCAAGCGCTCGGGCGATTGCCACGCGCTGC
>NZ_DDHH01000060.1:528-48053 GCF_002338015.1 Rhizobium sp. UBA1881 | reverse complement strand
CTGCTGCTGGCCGCCGGAGAGCTGACGGGGATAGGCATCGGCCTTTTCCGACAGGCCGACACGCTGCAATAGCTGCTTGGCGTTTTCGATCGCGTCCTTGCGCTTTTCACCGTGGACGCCCACGGGCGCTTCGATGATGTTTTGCAGAACCGTCATGTGCGGATAAAGATTGAACTGCTGGAACACCATGCCGATCTTGCGGCGCTGCCGGGCGATGCCGTTGGGCGAAAGCCGCTCCAGCCGGTCGTTGTGCACCCGGTAGCCAATCTGTTCACCATCCACCTCGATGTAACCCTTCTGGATGGACTCAAGGTGGTTGATACAGCGCAGAAATGTGGACTTTCCCGAGCCCGACGGACCTAGGACAACGACGACTTCGCCTGGCATGATGTCGAGGTCGATGCCCTTGAGTACTTCTAGATGATCGAAGGACTTGTGGACATTGCGCGCCTGGACCAGCGGCTTGGTGTTGGAGACGGCGGTCAATGGCTTGCCTCCTCTGCAGTAGCGACGGCTGCCGGCTTGGCCGTTGCACCGTTGCGGCGTTCGCTACGGCCATAATAGGCTTCGATGTAGCTCTGTCCGATATTGAGCACCGATGTGATGAGCAGGTACCAGATGACTGCGACCAGCAGCATCGGAATGATCTCGAAGGTGCGGTTATAGATCGACTGCACAGAATAGAGCAGATCGGCCATGGCGATGACGCTGACGAGCGAGGTCGCCTTGATCATGCTGATCAGCTGGTTTCCGGTCGGCGGTACAATTGAGCGCATCGCCTGCGGTATGATAATCCGCCGAAGTGCCCTGCCCTTGGTCATACCAAAGGCTTCAGCGGTTTCCGCCTGGCCGCGATCGACCGACAGAAGGCCACCGCGAATGATCTCGGCCATGTAGGCCGCTTCGTTGAGTGCCAGGCCGACAATGGCGGCCGTCATCGGCGTGATCACCGCGTTGGTGTCCCAGCTAATGAGCGACGGGCCAAATGGAATGGTAATCGACAGCTGCGGAAACAGGGTCGACATGTTGTACCAGAAGATCAGCTGCACCAGCAGCGGCGTGCCACGGAAGAACCAGATGAACAGCGAGGCGAAGCCGCTAGCCAACCGGTCGTTCGACATGCGCATGATTGCGATGATCAGGCCGAGCGCGACACCGAGGATCATCGCGACAACCGTCAGGCCAAGGCTGACATAAAGGCCGCTGATCACTGTTGGGTCGAAGAAATACTGGGCAACGACCGGCCAGCCGAAATTCTCGTTGTTGGCGACGATCCAGACGAAATCGAGGACGACGATGGCGATGATCGCCCAAAGAACGAGGCGTCCCGTTCTGAACGGCGTATGCGCGGTAACGACGTCGCGGAAGTCAGCACCGCCCGAAGGCGGTGCATTGGTGGTGGGGTTAGTGCTCATTTTGGAAGCTGTCCGCCAAGGTTGAGGCCGGGTTCCTTGATCATGTTGTTCTCAAGGCCCCACTTTTTCATGATGGCAGCATAGCTGCCGTCGGCCATCAGTACCTTGATGGCGTCGATCAGGATCGGTCCGAGCGGCGAGCCTTTGGGAACGACGGCGCCCTGGAAGATATCCTCAAATCCGTTCTTCTGGCCGACACCAGTCAGTTCGAGCTGGCCGTTGGCCTGGCTAACGAAATAGGTGAGCGGCGCCTGGGAGGAAAAGAAGGCATCTGCGCGCTTGGAACGTACGGCAAGGATCGAACTCGGCTGGTCGGTGTAGGACTGGACTTCAACTGCGTCCTTGCCCTCTGCCTTGCACTTGTCCGACTGGGTCTTGATCACGCGCTCGGCGGAACCACCAGCCATGACCGAGATGCGCTGGCCACAGGCCGTGTCGAGCGAACTGATGCCTTTGGGATTGCCCTTCAGGGTCGCGAAGACGACGAATTCCTGCACCCAGTCGACGAAGTCGTTGGACGCTTCGCGGTCCTTGTAGTCGCCGACAGGGCCGAAAGCGAACTGGTAGCGACCGGAGTTAACGCCGGCGAGCAGCGCCGGCAGGCCACCGACCGTCTCATGCTCGATCTTGACGCCGAGGACCGCGCTGAGGGCTTCGGTCAGATCAGCGCTGGCGCCGGTCATGACGGTGCCGGTGACGATTTCGTAGGGTGGGAACGAACCGTTGTTGACGGAGATCATCTTGCCCGAGGTCTTGATCGCGTCAGGCAGCTTGTCATGCAGCGCGGCGTTGAGCGCGGGCTTGGGCAAGGCGGCATCCTGTGCCAATGCGGCAGTGGTGGCCACGGCGCTTGCCAGGACGAGATAGGTCATTTTCTTCAGCAACATGTTCATTCCCCTTATTAATGCTGTCGTGGTTGCATGCGGTTAGAGGTTGGCACCCGTGCGGCTGCCGTCGGTGTCGAACGGGAAGAGTTCCAGGGGCGTCATCTCGCGAGCGAGAATGCCCTGGGCGTGCAGCTCGGCCGAGAAATCGGCGATCATCTTCTCGTTGGCGGCAAAGCCGTTTTCATCCCAGTTCGCAGGGAGTTCGAGAGAGGTCTTCAGGAGCTCATCGAACATCCACGGCGACGTATCTGCATATTTGCGGCGCTTGTTCAGCCACATGCGCTGCGATTCCTCGATCAGCTGGCTAAGCTCAGCAATGATCCAGGGGTTCTCTTCCACGATCTCTGCCTTGATGCCGATAAGGTGCATGCCGGGTACATATCCCACCTCGTCGAAATATCGACGCTCGGCGCCACGGAAATCAGAAAGAACCTGCCGGAACGGTGAACCATTGGCAAAATAACCATCCGGCATGAACGGCGTGAAAATCGCGTCGAGCTGACCGTCGCGTAGCAGATCGACCATCGGACGTTCGCCGGGGGCGGCTTCAATGAGCCCAGGGCGGCCAAAGCCATCCAGCCGATCGACAACAGGATGCGCTTCCGTCAGGCGCCCAGCATACCACATCGCATCCTCGACCTGAACGCCTTCACGGCGCACCGCAGCGCGTGTCCAGGTATTGCCAGAGTCGCGCCAGCCGGTGACGCCGATACGCTTGCCGGCAAGTTGCGACAGCTCGGTAATCGGGCTGTCCTTCATGGTGATGACACAGCGATGGCGGAAGCCACGCATGATGAAGTTCGGGATGCCTACGACACTGTGATCGCCGTCATAACGTAGCTGGGTGTAACGGCTGAAGGACATTTCGGCCGCGTCGCAGGTGTCGCTCTTACCAACATGCGAGACCAGGGTGCCGATCCGCTCGACCTTGACGTCGAGCTTCGACGACGAGACGTCGCCGAGAATGAGAGGGGTCATGTAGTCCCAGTCGCGAAGGGCAAGGCGAAGTGTGATCGGCATCTGCATTCACTCTCAAAATTTCTTGTCTGGCGCATCGTTAAATGTTCAAATAGGCCTGATCAAATGTTATTACGTTATTGAACATTAATTATGGTGCGAAAATGAGCGACATTCGGGATGCGACCTGGTTTGCCCAAAAAATAACCGATCGGACGATTCGGGGGATCGCACTCGAGACCAGCGCCCTGATCCGTGGCGGCGCCCTGCCCGTCGGGACAAAGCTCCCGGCCATCCGCGATCTTGCGTTTGCTTTGGGTATCAGCCCGGCAACAATCTCCGAGGCATGGAGCGAATTGCGGCGCCAGAAGATCATCAGCGGCCGCGGGCGAAATGGGACATGGGTTAGCGGCGACCGCTTTGTCGCCAAGCCGGAGCGTCTGGCGAGTTCCGGTAACTACGGTGAGGACGTACTGAACCTGACGGCAGCCGTTCCAGACGTCACTCTTCTGCCGAAACTTGAGGCTGCCATGGTGTACGGCGCATCGGCAGAAAACCTGAATAGCTATGAGCGCAACCGCATTCTGCCCGAGCTTGAGGCGGCGGTCAGAGAAACATGGCCTTATGAGCCGGAGGCATTTCTCGCCACCAACGGCGGCTACAACGCCGTCTACACTTTGATGAACGCACTCGTCATGCCTGGCGCAGCGGTTGCGATCGAGAACCCCACGGCGATGCGCCTACTTGATATCCTGGAGGATCGCGGCGCGCGTATCATCCCGGTCGAGTGCGACCACGAAGGCCCACTACCTTCATCATTGCGCCAGGCAATGGCCTATCGTCCCGTCGCCTTTGTCTTCCAGCCGCGTATTCATTCGGTTACTGGCCAAACCGTCACGGCTGCACGCATGCAAGGCTTGGC
Source organism: Rhizobium sp. UBA1881 (assembly GCF_002338015.1). Taxonomy (NCBI): domain Bacteria; kingdom Pseudomonadati; phylum Pseudomonadota; class Alphaproteobacteria; order Hyphomicrobiales; family Rhizobiaceae; genus Rhizobium; species Rhizobium sp. UBA1881. The sequence goes on along the minus strand of NZ_DDHH01000060.1, from coordinate 43,872 downwards.
CGACGTGCTGCGCGGCGCTGATACGCTGATCGTTGAAGATGACGGCGTCGGGGACATCTCCGATGCGCCACGGCAATCGATGGGAGACATCTTCCCTGACCGGGTGATCCACATATTCTCCTTTTCAAAGACCCACGGCCCTGATTTACGACTGGCTGCACTGTCGAGCTCGCGGGCGATCGTCGAGCAGATCCAGTCGTTCCGAAGCTTCAGCGCGGGTTGGACAAGCCGCATTCTGCAGGCAGCGGGTGCCTGGCTTATCCGCGACCCTGCTACGCAGGAGACTGTACGAGCGGCGCGCGAGATCTACGCCAGGCGTCGCCACGACCTGGTGCAGGCATTGCGCGACCGAAACATCAACGCCGCGCACGGTGCCGGTCTGTCAGCCTGGGTGCCGGTCTCCTCGGAGCCATTCGCGATGGTAACGCTTGCGGCGCGCGGAATTGCCGTGCATCCGGGCGCAAAATTCTCGCTACTGCCGGGAAACTTCCTGCGCGTGGCGACCGCGACACTGTCCGATCGCTGCACCGAGGTCGCCGATTCGATTGCCCTCGCGGCATCGCATGATTAATTCGTGGCTTAGCCCGACCATCTTTTGCATCTCACAACAGGTCCGCGTAGATGCCCATACGGCCGATGATGAAAAGAGTGATTGCAGCGGCGTGGACGTCAGTAGCTGCATGTCCAGTTGTTGGTCGGCCTGAACCCAGCGTCGCAAGCCGGGTTCGCTGACGTTCGCGGGTTATAGTAATTGTCGGCCGGATTATGGTTAGCCCCCGTTGTGCAGGCGGACGTGAGCGCGGCAAAGATTACTACGACACCGCCGGATACGAATCGGTGAACTGCGCCCATCTGACTTCTCCACCATGACTTTAACCCTGTCTCAAAATGCTCTGCTGCTGCGGCAGATGCAAGGGCGGAAGGCTTGTCCACCGGATCCTTGATTTAATCGGTTTGCCCGGTGGGTTGAAATCCTTAGTCTATTGTTCTGAGAACCTTCCTGAGATCAACAACTCGTATGGGCTGCCGGTGCGGCATGCTTCAATTGGGGTTTCATCGCCCGTCGAATGGGGAGACATTGCACGTTGAAACACCACGAGGAGAGACGCATTGAAACTTGCCACGACGCAGACCTTTGTCTCCCCCGATATCGAGGCAAACGGGCGCACGATACGATCGATGATCGCGCGTGCCGCCGATAGTGGCGCTCGACTGATCACCTTCTGCGAGGGCGCATTATCGGGCTACTCCAAGTTCCAGATCGAAACCCCGCAAGAGTGGGCGCGCTTTGATTGGCGAACACAGGAGGTGGAGCTGCGGGCCATTGCCGCGCTTTGCCAGCAGCGCGGGATCTTTGCGGTCATCGGCGGGGCGCACCGGCTTTCAACCGGCGTCCCTCCGCACAACTGCCTCTACGTCATCGGCGAGCAAGGTGATCTGATAACGCGATATGACAAGCGCTTTCTGTCGAACGCCGAGCTAGGAGGCTGGTATACGCCCGGCAACGATGCCGTGACGGTGCAAGTCGATGGCTATCGGTTTGGCTTTGCCATCTGCATCGAATCGCAGTTTCCAGAAGTCTTCTCCAGTTATGAGCGAATGGGCGTGGATGGCGTGCTCTTTTCGTCTTACGGAGTTGCAGAGTACTTCCAGATCGCACTCAGGGCACATGCCGGGCTAAATTGCCTGTGGATCGGCGCATCAACGCCCACACAGAAATCCCACAAAGGTCCAGCTGGGATCATCGGACCGGATGGTGAATGGACGGCGCGATGCATCCCGGCCTAGGAACTGGATCTTACGATCGCCGAGCTGGACCGCCGCGATCCACGCTACGAGATTGCCCTGCAAAAGGCACGACCGTGGCGTGCACTAGCGCGAAAGGGCGACATCTATCGCCTTAAGATGGTCTCCGATCCGAGAAGCAGCAACCGCTCCGAGTTCTAGATCAACCTGGGTCGGACCTTTTCCGACATCGTCAGCACCCGCGTTATCCTACTTGTCGTCGTGCGTGCAATCACGGAGCGTTTCGACCTGCTTGACACAAAAGAAAAGTGACTTAATCTAGTCAACGGATCGGAGGAGACCCGTTGTTGTGGAGGCAGCGGCTCGGATGGGATCCTGAATCGGGAGGAAATACTGGTGAAGAACAAGGCAATCATGCTCGCCCTTCTGGCGGGTTCGTTCCTGGCCGCGCCTGTTATCGCGGCGGCTCAGGATCTGATCACGGGCGACATCGTCGGCAAGGCCGATGCGCCCAACAAGCTCATTTTCCGCATGACGACAGACGGGCCGCGCAACAACGAGCCCGTTTATGCCGAGGGTTACAGCAAGCTCTTCAACGACTTCATCGCCAAGCGCCCGGACTGGCAGATCGAGCTGCAGATGATGTCTGGTGATATCGGCCAAGAGCAGGCGCGCATGCTCGAGCAGGCGAAGTCCGGTTCGGCGCCCGATTGCGCTGCGGTCGATTCCTTCGTGCTGCCGCTCTTCAAGAAGTCCGGCGTGCTGCAATCCTTCTCGCCCTATTTCAGCAAGGAAGAAATCGGCCAGTTGTTCCCGTTCATCCGCGAGGGCATCACCGGCGATGACGGCAACATCTATGCCTGGTGGTGGTCGACCGACCTGCGCGTCCTCTACCGCAACAAGGAGATCGTGCCCGACGCGCCTCAGACCTGGGATGACCTGAAGAAGGCCGCGCTGCATTCTGTCGACGAGGGCATGGAGGGCATTCTCTTCAACGGCAGTCGCTATGAAGGCACGACGTTTGACTGGCTCGCCAACTTCTGGGGCCAGGGTGGCAAGCTGGTCGACGATCAAGGCAAGCCGATCTTCGGCGAGGGCGAGAACCGCGAGAAGTTCGTCAAGGCCGTGAACTACTATCGTGATCTGGTGGAATCGGGTGCAGCTCCCAAGCGCGTCGCGACGCTCGGCAGCTATGACGACTTCAATGCAGCGGCCGCAGCCGGAACGACGGCACTCTTTGTTGGCGGCAACTGGCAGTATGCGCAGTTGAAGACCGCGCTCGACGAGGACGAGTTCGCCAAGTGGACCTTCTCTCCCCTTCCCGGCCCGACCGCCAATGAGCGCTCGACCGGCACCGGCGGCTGGACAGTCGCGGCCTTCAGCAAGGATGCCGCCAAGGTGAAGGTCTGCGCCGACCTTGCCCGCGAAGTCTATATGGGGCCGGCCAACGCGCTGCAAGAACAGCTGCCGACGCGCGCCGACCTCTATGACAAGTATGAGGTCTTCTCGACGCCGGCAAACAAGACCTTCGCCGAAGCCCTGAAGGTCGGGCAAGCGCGGCCGGGTGCTGCCGTCTATCCCGAAATCTCCAACCAGATCCAGATCATGATGGGCAAGGTGTTAACAGGCACGCAGGCGACGGAAGCCGCCGTCGACGAAGCCTTCACCGCCTCGCTCAGCGCCTTCAAACGGAGCTGAGCTGATGATCGGTGGCGCGGGGTAACCTCACCCGCGCCACCGATGCCGACTGCCTGATCTCAATGACACATGACCGGACGGATCGATGACCAATCTCAGCATTGCGGCCGAGACTGCGCCTACCGGAAGCAGGCTTGCCGCGCGAAAGTTCTACCTCTCGCCCGCGCCCTGGCTGATGCCACTGATCCTGGTTCTTGGGGTCTTCTATCTCTATCCGCTGATCGACGTCTTCCGCTTTGCCTTCACCAACATATCGCTCGTCGGCAACGACGAGGAATACACGCTGCGAACGATCGCCAACACGCTCTCGAAGCCGGAACTGCTGCAGATCCTCTGGGTGACGCTCGTCTTCACCGGATCCAGCGTCGTTGCCCAGCAGGTGCTTGGCCTGTTCATTGCGCAGGTGGTCGTGCGCAGCGAAAAACGCGGCCTGTTCGGCTCGACCATCGTGCGCACCACGGCGCTGGTCGCCTGGGTTGTTCCCGGGATCGCCGGCGGCATCATCTGGAAGATGCTATTCAACGAGGCGCCCTTTGGCGGCCTCAACAGCCTGCTCAGGATGCTCGGGGCCTCGCCCGTTCAGTGGTTGTCCGATCCGAACATGGTCATGTGGTCGGTCGTCATCTCCAACGTGTGGCGTGGAACGGCTTTTTCGATGGTCGTTATGTACGCCGCCATCAAGGCGATAGACCCGGAGCTTTATGAGGCCGCGGAAATGGACGGCGCCAATCCCTGGCAACGGCTGATCTACATCACCCTGCCGCAGTTGCGCGCAGCGATCCTCGTCAACATGATCCTCATCACCATCCAGACGCTGAACACCTTCGATGCGATCATCTCGCTGACCGGTGGCGGCCCGGGCCGGGCGACCGAGGTTCTGTCGCTCTACACGTTCAACGTCGTCTTCCGGAATTATGATCTGGCGGCCGGCGCGGTGCTGTCGATCCTGATGCTTGTCATCAGCCTCAGCCTGGCGCTCGTCTATGCCCGCTTTCTGCCGAAGGGAGAACCGGTATGATCAATTCGAGACAGGAACGCATCGGCGACCTCTTCAGCTATCTCTTCATGCTGATCACCTTCCTCTTCTTCGCCTGGCCTTTGGTCTGGCTTTTGTCGCTGGCGCTGCGCACCCGCAAGGAGGTGTTCCTCGGCGTCTCCAGGCTGATCCCCAAGTCGCCGACGCTCGACAATTTCATCGCGATCCTCTCCTCCGACAAGTTCGCTGGCTATCTTTGGAACGCGCTCATCCTGTCGGCGTCGAGCGCGATCGGCTGCCTGATCGTGGCATTGCCGGCTGCCTACGCCTTCTCGCGCTTTCCTTTCCGCGGGAAAGGCCCATGGATGATGGTACTGCTTGCCTTTCAGATGATCTCCCCACTCGTCATCATGGTCCCGCTTTATCGCTACATGGCCAAGATCGGTCTCACCGACAGCCATTTCGGCGCGACGATGGTCTATATCGCGCTTGCCGTGCCGATGGTCACATGGATCCTCAAGGGCTTCATCGACGGCATCCCACGAAGCCTCGACGAGGCGGCACTGATCGACGGGTGCAGCCATTTCGGTGTCTTCTGGCGCATCATTCTGCCGCTCGCGAAACCAGGGATTGCCTCTGCCTTCATCATCTCGGTCATCGCCGGCTGGTCGCAATTTCTTGTGCCTTTCCTCTTGATCAGCAAAGAGGCGCTGATGCCGATCGGTGTCGGCATCTTCCAGTACGCCGGCACCCAGAACGACAGCTCCATTCAGTTGTTGGCGGCCGCCTGCCTTGTGTCTGTCGTGCCCGCCATCGTCGCATTTCTTTCGCTCCAACGCCTCATTCTCGGCGCCATGACGGCTGGTGCCGTCAAGGGCTGATTTCTTTCAAACATCAGGATATGATCATGTCGCTTACGCTTGCCCAACGCCTCGACCGCATCCGCGTCCGCATGTCGGAACTCGAACACTGGCGCTCCCGTGAAACAGTGCAGATCAGCGGTTGGACCTTTGACGGCGAACCGATCGCGATCGGCGCAGCATGGCCGCGCAAGGACGGCACGGTGAGCTTCTCCGCCTCGGCGCGCGTGCCGGAACATTGGCCGGTAGAGGAAGCCCGCCTCAGCCTCAATCTTGGCGGCGAAAGCCTCATCACCATCACCAACGAGGCCGGCAACGAAACGCGCCTTGGTCTTGATCCCTATCACCAGGAATTCCGCCTGACGTCGCGCCGGCTCGCGATCTCGTCAGAAACGGTCGCACGTCTGCCGTTCGGCGAGCCGGTGCGCGCGCCCCGGCTCGAACGGGCAAACCTTTTGTGGCTGGACGAGCCGGTCGACCGGCTGTGGCTGCTCTTGCGCCAGATCTCGGAGGCGGTCGATACGCTTGAGGGCCATGAGGTCATTCCACATTTGATCGATATCGCCGAGGCCGCCATGCGCGGGCTTGACTGGCCGTCATCGACGGCAGCCTATATAGCGCGCATGTCGCCGTCGGTCGGCCAGCAGAAGATCTGGCAGCTGCCCGAACTCGAAACCGCACCTGAAGGTCTCAACCAGGGACAGCGCGCCAGCGTGGTCGCGGCTTACGACACGCTGATCAAGGAGCTGAAGCAGCTGCGCGAACGCTTCCCGCCGCAGGGTGAGATCGCGCTGACAGGTCACGCGCATATCGACCTTGCCTGGCTGTGGCCCTACCGCGAGACCCGCCGCAAGATGCGCCGTACTTTCCACACCGCGCTCTCGCTGATGGAACAGTCGTCCGACTTCCGCTTCAACCAGTCGACGGCGCATTACTATAACCAGATCGCCGAGGATGATCCCGAGCTTCTGAAGCGCATCGTCGAGCGCGTCAAAGAGGGGCAATGGGAAACGCTCGGCGGCATGTGGGTCGAGCCCGACACCAACATGCCGACAGGCGAGAGCCTCAGCCGGCAGATCCTTTATGGCCAGCGCTATTTCGAAAAGACCTTCGGCGTTCGCCACACCGTGTGCTGGCTGCCCGATTGCTTCGGCTTCTCCGGCGCCCTGCCCCAGCTTCTGCGCCAAGGCGGGATGAAGAGCTTCTTCACGATCAAGGTGAATTGGTCGGAGACCAACAAAATCCCCGCCGACCTCTTCTGGTGGGAAGGCCTCGACGGCAGCCGGGTGCTGACCCACACCTTCGACAACCCGATGCATGGCTATAACGGCTTTGTGCAGCCGGATTGTTTCGTGCCCACCTGGCGGAACTTCCAGCAGAAGGACAAGCACGACACGACGCTTCTGGCTGTCGGCTATGGTGACGGCGGTGGCGGCGTGACACCGGAGATGATTGTCCGCGAAGAGCAACTGCGTGCATTCCCGGCATTGCCCGCAGCGCGCTGGACCAAGGTGCACGACTTCTTCGAGGGTGCTCACAAGAGTGCCTCTGAAAAGGAGCTCACCACCTGGCAGGGCGAGATCTATCTCGAGCTGCACCGCGCAACGCTGACCAGCCAGAGCGTGGTCAAGCGCCTGCACCGCAAGGCCGAGCGTAGCCTGATCACTGCGGAAACCCTTGCCGGACTGGCGCATCTCATGGGTGGCGAGAAGCCGGCCTCGCTGGAGAAAGAATGGCGTGTTGTTTTGAAGAACGAGTTCCACGACATTCTGCCGGGATCTTCGATCGCCGAGGTCTATGCCGACAGCGCGGAAGAACTCGACGGCGTGATCGCCGATGGCCGGGCCGCGCAGGCAAGCGCTTTGGCGGCCATCGCCAAACAGTTGCCATCGGGAAGCGGCAGCAACGTGCTGGTGGTCAACCCGTCGCTGGATGAACGGCCTGTCAGGCTGACACTCGCCGATGGCAGCCACGTCGCGTCACGCGACAGCATCGCCCCGCTCGCCATCGCGGTCATCGACATTGCCTCGCTGAAGGCGCAGCCGGGTCTTTCGGCCAGCAGCAGCCACCTCGAGAACGTAACGCTGAAGGTGACGCTGGCCAAGGACGGCTCGATTTCGAGCATACTGCACAAGCCCAGCGGCCGCGAAGCGCTTGAAGGCGCGGGCAACCGGCTCTTCGTCTACCCGGCCGACAAGCCGCGCAACTGGGACGCCTGGGACGTCGAGGAGGATTACGCCGCGCGTGGCGAGGAAATCACCGCGCTTGATAGCATCGAGCTGATCGAAAACACGGCTCACCGCGCCGCGATCCGCATCGTTCGCAGCTGGCGCCATTCGCGCATCACACAGATCCTGTCGCTTGGCGCCAATTCCCGCCGCCTGGATATCCAAACCGAGCTTGACTGGCACGACCGCCGTGCCTTCCTCAGGACCTTGACGGCGGTCGCCGTTCGCAATGCGCGTGCCACCTGCGAATGCGCATATGGCGTCGTCGAGCGGCCCACTCACGCCAATACGTCATGGGACGCGGCTATGTTCGAGGCCCCTGCCCATCGCTTTGCCGATCTGTCCGAGCCCGGCTTCGGCGTCGCAATCCTCAACGACGCCAAGTATGGCCATAGCATCAGGGGTAACGTACTCGGCCTTTCACTTCTGCGTTCGCCCATCTATCCCGACCCTTTGGCCGATGAGGGGTTGCAGAGCTTCACCTATTCGCTGATGCCACATGAGGGGCCATGGCACGAGGGTGGCGTAAGAGAAGAAGCCGACGACCTCAACCAGCCGCTTCTTGCCCTGGCCGTATCGGATCGTGCCGTGGGGGCATGGCAGCCGATCAAGACGGATGGCATCTGCGCGGCTCTCTCGGCGATCAAGCCGAGCGAGGATAATGATGGCCTGATCTTGCGTGTCTACGAGCCCGCCGGTCGGCGTGGTGCCTTTGACCTGACGCTACCGCAAGGATGGCGTAACGAGGGGCCGGTGAGCATCATGGAGGAACCCATGAGCGACGTGCCGCTCGAGGGATTGATGCCTTTCCAGGTCAAGAGCTGGCATATCTCGCGCTAAGTCGAGAGCAAAGCATGGTGAAAGCCCGGTCACGGCGTGACTGGGCTCTTTCCGTTTACGCCACAATGACTTAGTCTCGATAGATCTTGTGGCAGTTCAACATGTCCGACACGGTCAAGGAGAAGAGTGGAGTTGCAGGTTTCGGGTTCCAATCCTGAGCAGGCGGCAGCGGCCAACCGGGCCATGATCCTGAGCGCGATCCATCGCGGCGGGCCGATTTCGCGTACCGAACTGGCGGCGCAATCGCGGCTGACTAAGCAGGCTGTGACACGGATCGTCGAGCGCCTGCTCGACGAGGGCCTCGTCATGGAGGCGCGGCGCCGGCACGGGTTGCGTGGGCAGCCGGCCATCGAGCTGGAGATCGATCCGGAAGGTGTTTTTTCGATCGGCGCCAATATTGACCGCGATCACCTTACCATCGTTGCTGTCGACGCTGTTGGTACGGTGCGTGGCCGCATTCATCACGAGGCACGGTTTCTGCTGCCGGATGATTTCGCGGCTTTGATGGCTGATGCGCTCTCCTCTTTCCGGCGACGCAAGATCATCGAGGAAAGCCGCCTGGCCGGGATCGGCCTTGCCATCCCCGATTGGCTCGGTGAAGTACCCGTTATCGGCTTTCCGCCGGAATACCGACGCTGGAGCGGCTATGATGTGCGCGGCGCGCTCGAAGCGATCTCCGACCATCCTGTTTTCATCGACAATGATGCGAATGCTGCTGCTCTGGGCGAGATTGAATACGGTCTCGGCACCGAGATCGGCAGCTTCTTCTACATCCTGGCGAATGCTTGCCTTGGGGGCAGCCTGGTGATCGACGGCATGCGCCACAAGGGTGCCAGCGGCATCGGCGGCGAGATCGGCTGGCTGCCGGTGCTGTTTGATGATGGCCCGTTTGCCGGCAGCACCCAGCCGCTTGGCGAGATGTTTTCACTGTTCATCCTGCTCGATCACCTGAAGCGGAACGGCGTGGAGGCTTCCACCCCGGCTGATCTCCTGACGCTCGATACGAACGGACGCGCAATCGTCAGCGCATGGCTGCGCAAAGTGAGTGTCAAGATCGCCCAGGCGATCGTTCATATCGGCATAATCGTCGATCCGGAGGGCGTTCTCATCGGCGGCCGCTTTCCCGTCCGGATTATCGACGAGCTGTTGCTTTACGTTCACGAGGAGATTGGCCGTCTCGGCGCCAAGGCGCCGTCGCTGCATCGCGCGGCCGGCTCGGAGGATGCGGCAGCCCTCGGCGCTGCGGCCATTCCGCTCGCCCATCGTCTCGGTCTGCCATCGGCCGAACCCGCGCAGCGGTTCCGCAACCCGATAGGTGGCCTGGCAAACAATGTGGGACAGTGGCCCGAAGTGGTTTCCAAGGTTGCGGCCGGTTGACGCTTCAAAGGGGAAACAGCGTCTCATTGAACGGTCGCAGGGCAGCGCCCAGCACGACGCCGTCTTTCGGATGGGTTGCCGGTTGAACCACCGGAATCCAGGGAGCGATCACAAGGTCGCGGATTTTTTCCTCTCGCTCCCGCACCATGCACGATATCACTGACGCCAGAATGTCGTCAGGCAACGACCCGCCTATGAGGATCGCCCCCGGAGCGATGAAACCGGAGATCGTCAAAACCGCTTCGTGAAGGTGGCGCGCGGCCACGACAGTCCACGCATCCACCGAAGCGGATTGGGCCGCCAGGTGATGCTCAAGCGAGGGCAATGTCGCAACCTCGTTCAACGTCGCGCCGTCCACGCCAGATCGCATATTGCCGATCTGGCCGGCAAGTCCGTGGATGCCACGAAACGGTCTGCCCCCGATGAGTAGCCCCGCGCGAACGGTATCGTCGATCAGGATGGTCACAAGCCCCCCATCCGGATCGCCGATCCCAAGCGTGCGTTCCGCGCCGACGGCGGCGTCGCTGTCGTCGAGGACATAAAGCGGCCCGACCATCTCGCCAATGCAATCCTTTAGCACCCGATGGTCGAAGGACGCTCCGGGTGCAAGTGCCACGCCACAGCCGACAAGCTTGCCCGACGCCGCATGCCGGATGCTTCCCACCGCCTCGCCGATCTCATCGATATCCGTGAAGCCGACGCGCGCGCGGATCGAGCAAGAAAGGTCGATGACAATGATCTCTCCACCTTGCGCCGCGACCGAGATCCCGAGCGAGAAGGCAGCGTCGGGACAAAGCGCGAATTCCAGCGCCGCGTAGCGCGTCGTGCTAGCGCGCTTTCGCCCGGCGACCAGCCCGGCACTTGCCAGGCGCTGCACGATGCCTGCGATTGCGGGCTCCGTCAGCCCGAGGCGTCGTGATAGCTCCTGGCGCGTAAGCGGTCCGAAGCGGCGGATGAGCCCGAGCGTTGTACGGGAATTATGATCAGCGATATCGACAGGGCTGATCCCAGGCCGTGCATCTGACGGATCGCGTGTCCTCGGCGAACCAGACACAGAAAGGCGCCTCGCCGTCTTCAACCGTGCGTTCCTTGAACCATGTCCTTGGCGCAGGTCACTGACGAACTCCCTTCATATGCGCAATACAGTCTGTTGAAATATCGCGCAATTTTCCATGAGCAGCAAGAAACCCGTCTCCGATATGCCACGCGAGAGCGCAAAAATGTCGGAACCATCTGACAAGCCACCGGTTTTGATGAAAAGAAGGGTAAAAGGCCTTGTTGTTTCCATAGTCGGCTCATAGATGAGCCATTGAAGCGACCACTCATTTTTTAGGGTTTTCTATTTCAGTTCTCAGGACTGGATTGACGAGCACCCCGAAATGTTAGTGGTCTACCGTCCATCATCGTCCGTAAGAGCGACATGGCCAAGAGGCCGGCTGCCGCATTTCGATTTTCCGCCAGGGTCATAAACATTGAATCAAGAAGCTGCCATCAACCCCGTGGCCAACCCAATGGTGGAAAGACGCGTCGTTCTGCATTTTCCTGGTTTCGAGCCGCTTGATTCGAAAGCCCACCATGCACGCTACGTGCGGTCCGCCAATCTGAGTGCCAGGGCCTGGAACCTCGACCTGACTGTCGGCGCCTGCAAGGAGGACGGTCAATTTGACGTCACCTGCAGCTTTCAGGCGCAAAAAACGTCAAGTCGCGTTTTCGTCTTCGACCATAATGACCTCGTCCGGAAATATAGTGACCGGGGCCTGCTACAGCGTCTCTTATCAGGTTATGCGAGCGCTGGCCGCGTTATCGCTCAGGGCGGGTTGTTCGGTTACTTCAAGCACGCATGGCGCTTCGGCCTGTTCTTCGTGTTTCCCTTCGCCTTGGTTCTGGTCGCACTAGTCCTTAGCGCTACGATCACTGCTGCCCCCTATGTTCTAAGCCTCGAGCGCTGGAATTTCCTCTGGAGCGCGCTGCTTGGCATAATGTTCTTCCGCTTCGTCTTCCTGCCCTTCGCCGCAAGGTTCCACACGCTGCATCTCTTTGCGGATTGGGACTTGGCGGTGGCGCTGGCAAAGCTTGACGATCCAGCCATTGTTCAGTGGCTCAAGCGGTGCAAGGCGCGGGTGCGCGATGCGATGCGCGAGAATGCGGACGAGTATCTGATCACGTCGCACAGCATGGGATCGAGCATTGCCAGCCATGTCATCGGCATGCTGGTCGAAGAAGAACCAGAGCTCTTCGCCAATAAGCGGGTCGTCTTCGTGACGCTCGGCGGCGCGATTTTGCAGTGCGCCCTACTTCGATCGGCAAAGAGCCTGCGGGCAAGAGTTGGCGCGATTGCGCGCACACAACAGATTTTCTGGCTTGAGATCCACTGTCTGACCGACGTGATCCATTTCTACAAGTCGCGCGTCGTGGCCTGCTGCGGCCATGCCGACGCGCCTCAGGCCTCGATTGCCACGATCCGCATGCGCCATATGCTGACTGGAGAGCACTATCGCAAGATCCGCCGCGATTTCTTGCGCGTGCATCGACAGTACGTACTGGGCTCGGATCTGCGTTCCGCCTTCGACTTTACCTTTATGACCGCCGGGCCACTTCCAGCCGCATCCTTTGCAGACCTCAACCAAGGCTGGATCGCGAAGGCGTAACCACTGGTTTCATAGAAAAATGCGCGGCCGAGACTTCGCCTGACCGCGCATGCTCCAAGCTCAATGCAAGGCTGTATCCGCGCCGATTACGGGATGGCCGACATGGCTTTAGCCGCAGTCGCGGGCGCCGCCGCTTGCGGCGTGCCCGGCTCGTGACCGACGAGGCAACGGATCAGCTCGCTCATGCTGACGCTGCCAATCTCCTGACCGTCTCCAGACACGACGGCTGCTGCCGACGCGTTAGCGGCCGATAGCTGCCGCAAGGCTTCCTCGACGGCTGTCCCCGCAGGAATGCGAACGCCGGACTTCGCAAGCGCTGACGTCGGTGACATGACGGCGTCGACTTGGATGACCCTGGCGCGGTTCACTTCCTTGACGAAGGCGGTGATGTACTCGTCGGCAGGCCTGAGCACGATATCGGCCGCGGTGCCCTGCTGAATCACCTCGCCGTCTCTAAGGATCGCGATGCGGTCTCCGAGCCGCAACGCCTCGTCGAGGTCATGGGTGATGAAGACCACGGTCTTCTTCAACTCCTTCTGTAGATCGAGCAGCACCGTCTGCATATCCACGCGGATCAATGGATCAAGCGCCGAATAGGCTTCGTCCATCAACAGAATTTCGGCATCGTTGGTCAGCGCACGGGCAAGGCCGACGCGCTGCTGCATGCCGCCCGAAAGCTGATTGGGGTAGTGGTTGGAGAAGCCTTCAAGTCCGACACGCTTGATCCAGTGCTGCGCGCGCTCTTCGCGGTCGCCCTTCCCCACACCTTGGATTTCAAGCCCGTAGACGGCGTTCTGCAACACGTTTCGGTGCGGCAGCAAGCCGAACTTCTGGAAGACCATGGCCGTCTTCTTCTGGCGGAACTGGCGCAACTGCTCTTTGTCCATGCGACAGACATCGACATCGCCATAACGAACCTCTCCGGACGTCGGGTCGATCAGGCGGTTGATGTGGCGGATCAGCGTGGACTTGCCGGAGCCGGATAGCCCCATGATGACAGTGATGCCGCCGCCTGGGATAGTGATGTTGATGTCCTTCAGGCCAAGGACATGACCGTGTTCGCGATTGAGTTCAGTCTTCGACATTCCCCGCATGACGGGCTCAACAAAATCACGAGCTCGAGGTCCGAAAATCTTGTAAAGATTACGGATATTGATCGATTGGCTAACCATGAACGACCTCCCGATGCTTCTGAAGACGCAGACCGTACGCCTGGCTTATACGGTCGAAAATGATGGCGATGCCGACAATGGCGAGGCCATTGAAGACGCCGAGCGTGAAATACTGGTTGGCGATGGCCTTCAATACCGGTTGGCCGAGGCCCTGCACGCCGATCATCGATGCGATGACGACCATGGCGAGCGCCATCATGATCGTCTGGTTGATGCCGGCCATGATCGTCGGCAGTGCCAGCGGCAGCTGGACATTGCGCAGTTTCTGCCAGCTCGATGACCCGAAGGCATCTGCGGCTTCAAGCACATCGCGGTCGACCATGCGGATGCCCAGATTGGTCAGTCTGATCATCGGCGGAAGTGCATAGATGACGACGGCGATGACGCCGGGCACGCGTCCGATACCGAGCAGCATGACGACGGGAATGAGATAGACGAAGCTCGGCATTGTCTGCATGACGTCGAGGATCGGGTTGACGATCCTTTGAAGCCTGTCCGAGCGCGACATGGCAATGCCGATCGGAATGCCGATCGCGATCGAAAGAACGGTACAGACGAAGATCATCGAGACCGTCTTCATCGTGTCTTCCCACATGTCGAAATAGCCGATGAGAAGCAGCGTGACGATGCAACCGATGACAATGCGCCAACTGCGCGTCGCCAGCCACGCGATGGCGCCGATCAGCGCGATCACCAACGGCCATGGCATGCCCGTCATCAGGCGTTCAGCCCAGATCAAAAAGCTTTGCAGCGGGCTGAACAGATTTTCGATGCCACTGCCATAGCCGCGCGTGAAGGCGCGAAAGCCTTCGTCTACGCTCTTTTTCAAGGCGCGCAGCATGTCCTCGTCCATCGACGGAAATTTCCAGAGCCAATCCATGTCGGTTCCCCATGACAATATCGGCGGCGGCTTTGATTATTTTTGACCGTCCTGCCGGTGTGTAGGCGGGCGATCCCTTGATCGGGGCCGCCCGCTGTCGATGCGGTGCTTACAGCGAAGCCTTGATCTTCGTGGCGACCTCGGGAGAAACCCAAGTGGTCCAAAGCGCTTCATTGTTCTTCAGGAAGTACTTGGCACCTTCTTCGCCGCTGGCCTGGTTGTCCGACATCCAGGCGATCAACTTGTTGACCGTGTCGTTGGTCCAGGCGCGCTTGTTGAGGTAGCCGACGACATCGGGACCGGCACGATCAGCGAAGGTCTTGGTGACCAGCGTCTCGACATTGTCGGCGGGCCAGGCATTTTCCTTCGGATCGGCACAATCGGCAACCGAGGTGCAACGCTTCCATTCGGCGGCGTCATATTCGGCGCCGTAGCCGAGCTTCACCATCTCGTACTTGCCAAGAAGAGCGGTCGGTGCCCAGTAGTAGCCGACCCATGGCTGCTTGGCTTCGTAGGCCTTGGCGATCGAGCCGTCGAGGCCGGCGGCAGAGCCGGTGTCGACGAGCGTGAAGCCGGCCTTGTCGCCGCCGTAAGCCTTGAAGAGCTGCGCGGTCACGACCGTGCCGCCCCAGCCCTGCGGACCGTTGAATACGGCGCCCTTGCTCTTGTCTTCAGGTGCCGGGAAAAGCTCCGGATGCTTCATCAGGTCTGGGATCGTTTTCACATCAGGATGAGCGTCGGCGAAATACTTGGGGATCCACCAGCCCTGGATGGCGCCATCTGAGAGGATCTTGGCGGCCTTGATGAACTTGCCGTCGGTCAGGCCCCGGTTGACGATCTCGGGCTGGAGACTGACCCAGGCCTCGGGCGCGATGTCGGGCTGGCCTTTTTCGGCCATAGAGGTGAGCGTCGGGACGGTGTCTCCGACAACCAGTTCGGCCTTACAGCCGTAACCCGCCTCGAGGATCAGCTTGTCGATGTTTGCCGCCACTTCGGCGGACTGCCAATTCATGTTGGCGATCGTGACATCACCACATTCGGCGGCGGATGCAACACCGCCAAGGCCAAGCAGGCCGGCGGCGAGAACGGTGGAAGCCAAAAGCATTTTCATTTTCTTGTTCCCTCTGGTCGCGGTGCAACGTGAACCCGGGCGCCGGCAGCACCGCGTCCGCCAGCCTCCCCATTGAGCCGTCATTGGCTCGGCATGCGCCATTCCGATTGCGTCAAAAAATGGCGCATTGGAGCTTTCTTTCAATGTTCTCATGTATTGGCAGTCGCAATAAGATCATCCTTGTCGCTCCTGATCTCAAAGAAGTGATGCAAAGCGGAACGCTTCGTAAATCGCGGCGTGGATATTGCGGCCCGCCACCGCGTCCCCGATTCGAATGAGATCGAAGCGGCCCTCCAGATTGCGCTGCCGCAACGGCGCACGTCTTGCGATCAGGGCGCCATAGTCGACGGCGCCGAGATTGCGCGACAGCGGCTTCAGCTCGAAATAGAGATCGGCATTGGCCATGGTGCCGTGCTCGACGACAACTTGCGACACCCGGCGCTCCAACGCGGTCGCTTCGGCGTAATCGGAGCCCAGCACGGCCACGAGCTGATTGCCATCGCGGCGCACCGATTTCAGCCGTGTATTGATCGTGACCTTGACGTTCTTTTCGGCGAAGACCTTGGCATAGGGCACATGGTTCATGCCGCCGATCTCGGGCGCGAAGAAACGCTCCGGTGACACCAGTTCCAGCTCGGCGCCGGCAACGGCGATAACCTCGGCCGCCGACATGCCGGGATGGGCGCCGTTATCGTCGAAGAGAAGCACAGTATCGCCCGGCTTCGTCGAGCCGGCCAAGATATCCCACGTCGAGGTGACCAGTTCATCTCCGGCATCGAGCGCCGGCGACTGCGCGATACCTCCGGTTGCCACTACCACCAGATCCGGCTCGAAGGCCAGAACGTCGTCGCCACCTGCAAAGACGTTGTAGTGTATCGTGACGCCCAGCCGCTCAAGTTCCTCCAGGCGCCAGTCGATGATCCCAACCATCTCGCGCCGCCTTGGATTGCGGACCAAAAGATTGATCTGACCGCCCGCCTCGCCGCTCGCCTCAAGGACATCCACCGTGTGGCCGCGCTCAGCCAGCACACGGGCCGCCTCAAGCCCGGCCGGCCCTGCGCCCACAACCACGGCCCGTCGCGCCGACGCAGCAGGGGCGATCTCGTGCGACATTTCCGTTTCGCGGCCCGTCACCGCATTGTGAATACAGAGCGCCTCGCCGCCCTCATAAATGCGATCGAGACAGTAGGTCGCGCCGACGCAGGGGCGGATACGCGCCTCTTCGCCGGCTTCGATCTTTCTAACGATGTGCGGATCGGCGATATGGGGCCGCGTCATGCCGACCATGTCGAGCTTGCCCTCGGCGATCGCGTGGCGGGCGGTCGCCACGTCGGAGATGCGGGCGGCATGGAAGACCGGAAATTTCGTGGCGGCCCTGATGTCGCCGGCGAAATCCAGATGCGGCGCGGACGGCATGCCCTGAATGGGGATGACGTTGTTGAGCGCAGCGTCGCTATCGATATGGCCGCGGATGACATTGAGAAAATCGATTGCCCCACCGGCGACGAGCCGCTTGGCGATCTCCACGCCCTCCTCGCGCGACAGGCCCTTGTCCCATTGCTCGTCGGCCACAAGCCGGATGCCGACGATGAAATCGGGGCCGACCGCCTTGCGCACGGCCTCAGTGACCATTGTTGAAAAGCGCATCCGGTTCTCAAGTCCGCCACCGAATTCATCCTCGCGGATGTTGGTGGCCGGCGACCAGAAGCCATCCATCAGGTGGCCGTAGGCCTCGAACTCGATGCCATCGAGGCCGGCGGCCTGCATGCGCTCAGCAGCTGAAACGTAATCGTCGACGATCCGCTCGATATCCCACTCTTCAGCCTCCTTGGGGAAGGCCCGGTGGGCGGGTTCGCGGATCGGGCTTGGCGCAAGCACCGGCAGCCAATCGCCCTTGTTCCAGCCGGTGCGGCGGCCAAGATGGGTGAGCTGGATCATCACGGCCGCACCATGCTCGTGACAGTCGTCGGCCAGCCGCTTCAGCCATGGCACGATCTCGTCGCGGTAGGCGTGCAGGTTGCCGAAGGCGGGCGGTGAATCGGGAGACACAACCGCCGAACCGGCCGTCATGGTCAGCGCGATACCGCCCTTGGCCTTTTCGAGATGATAGAGCCGGTAGCGATCGGTCGGCATGCCGTCTTCGGAATAAGCCGGCTCGTGCGCGGTCGACATCACCCGGTTCTTCAGCGTGAGGTGTTTCAATTGGAATGGTTGAAGTAGGGGATCCTGCGAAGCCATCGATCTGCACCACCAAACAAGAGAAAGGGCGATCTTCACCTAAAACGATGCGGGGTGCGATGAACAAAACGCCATGAAACGCCCACAATGCGTCGCACGGTGATTTTTGTGCGACACGACTGCCGCCAAACGGTCGCAACATGAGCATCGCCTCATCTAACATTATCGTTGGAACCAAATCCTCCAGCCGGCGTTAAGGCCGCCGATGAGGTGATGCATGACTGATGAAAAGCTTTGGAAGAAACCACTCACAATCGCGATTGGCTCCGTGAAATACGTGGTGAAAGGCACGCGCGACGCGGCCTGGCTGCTGGCCGATAAATGGCCGGTGTTGACCGGTGAATCCTTTGTTCGCGCACTCAAGGCCTGTGCCGCTGTCCTGGAAGGAAAGCGTGGCGGCGGGCATGCGAGACAGGCCCTGATCGCCGCAGCTCGCGATGCCAACCTTCAGATCGAAGGCTGAATTTCACGTTTAATTGAATCGAAAGCGCCAGCCGGAAGCACGGCTGGCGCTTTTCCTTTGCGCATTGGGGTCTCACCTAGCGGTTTCCCGCCGTCTTTGGCTGCGCCCAGTAATCGAGCAGCCGGACGCCGAGCGACACGATGGCGAGCAATCCGCCGAGAACAGTCACGGCCGACCATGCGCCGTAGCCCCAGGCAAGGGCGGCAAGCGCTGATCCGGCGGCACCGCCGAGAAACATGCCAGTCATGAAGATCGTGTTCAGCCGACTGCGGGCCTCGGGGTCCAGCGCGTAGATGATATGCTGATTTGAGACCAGCGCGCCCTGAATGCCGAAATCGAGCACGATGACGCCGATGATCAGCGCTGCGATCGACCACCACACGCCGAAGACGATCCAGGCGACGAGCGTCAAGAGAGCACCGAGCCACACCACGAAATGCGGGCCGCGTTTGTCTGCAATACGGCCCGCCACTGGCGCCGCGAAGACGCCGACCGCCCCAACGATACCAAACAGACCCGCGACATCAGCACCGAGCCCGAAACGTGGACCTTGCAGGTAGAGTGCCAGGATCGTCCAGAAACTCGTGAATGACGCAAACAGCGCTGCCTGTACCAAGGTGGCGGTACGCAGCGCAGAATGCTGCTTCCACAGTTGTGCCAGCGAACGGATCGCGTTGTGATAGCGCATGCGCGAGGTCGGGCGATGGTTTGGCAAGGCGGCGAACATCATGGCTGCACCCAAAAGCGCCATCGGAACGCCGATCCAGAACATGGCGCGCCATCCGGCATGTTCGCCGACGAAACCGGACAGGGTGCGGCTGAACAGGATGCCTGAGAGCACGCCCGACATCACCGTGCCGATCGTGGCCCCTCGCTTTTCAGGAGAGGCCAATGAGGCCGCGAAGGGCACGATCTGCTGGGCAACAGTTGCGCTCGCGCCGACCACAAGTGATGCCGCGACCAGTGTCCAGGCGGTGGGTGCGATCGCCGCAAGCGCTAAGGTGACGGCAAGTATCAGGAACTGGCTGATGATCAAACGCCGGCGATGAACGAGATCGCCAAGTGGCAGCAATAGGAAGAGGCCGACCGCATAGCCAAGCTGAGTGGCTGTCGGGATAAGCCCAGTGGCGGACTGGCCTGGAAAATCGGCTTCGATGATGCCGAGCATGGGCTGGTTGTAATAGATATTGGCAACGGCGACGCCACTGGCTACGGCCATTGCAAGCAGCCCGATCCGGCCTATGCCGGCTGGCGTGGCAGCTAAGGGTCTTTCGATAGTGGTCACGGTGGTCATGCGTGTAGCCTTTCTGGCTTCAGAAGATGGAACCTATCTATTATTTTCTCGAATTTCGGTGTACTGAGCAAAGATGATCAACCGGGATATCGAAATCTGATATAATGAATACCGAGGATGTCAGGATCTTCGTTGCTGCATCAGCGGCCGGTAGTCTCTCGGAGGCCGCACGACGCCTCGGGATCGCGCCAATGGTCGCGACGCGCCGCCTCGCGTCTCTGGAGGCGGCGCTCGACGTGCGTCTGATGCATCGTACGACACGATCCCTCTCGCTGACGCCGGAGGGTGAGACATTCCTGCCGTTTGCCCAGGCGCTGGTGGAAAGCGAGGAGGAGGCCAGGGCCCGGCTGCGGACAGACGGCAAGGGTGCAGCGGGCCTGCTGCGTGTCTCGGTTCCCGTGGCTTTCGGCCTGAAGCTCGTCATGCCGCTGGTGCCGAAGCTTCTGCAGGACAATCCGGACCTTAAGATCTCGGTCGATATGAACGACAGCCTGCCTGATCTCGTTGCCTCGGGCACCGATCTTGCGATCCGGATTGCGCGGCTGAAGGACAGCAGCCTGATTGCCCAGAAGCTCGCCGACAATGCACGCTCGCTGGTCGCCGCACCCGCTTACCTCAAGCGGCGCGGCGCCCCAATGAACACGCACGACCTGCTTGAGCACGATTGTCTCCCCATGACCGGCGTCTCGCATTGGACATTCATGCGTGGAGGCATCCGTGGGGACGTGCGTGAGGACGGGGAAACCCATGTGCGATTGAATTCGCGCTTCTCGTCGAGCAGCATCGCCGGTTGCCACGCCGCCTGCCTTGCCGGCGGCGGCCTCGCCTTGCTTTCCCACTGGTATGTCGAAGACGACATTGACGCCGGCCGCCTGGTTCGCATCACGCTCGAGGACGCAGTGCCGGAAACCAACGCGATCTGGGCGGTCTACCCGACGACCAGGCTGATACTGCCGAAAGTGCGGGTTTTTATCTCCGCGATCCGATCCACGCTCGCCGAACCGCCCCCCTGATCGCGGGACCGAACGCTCCGGTATCAGTCGGCCTGTTGTCGCGTGCATCATTGGTCGCCGCCCCACTCGTGCTTCAAGAGCCTCGATCAGACAGCAAGCGCGAGGTCATATTCACCAGCTTCGCGCTTGGCGGCAGGGCGAAGGCGAAAGCGACGCCAGGCGCTGGGTGTTGTACCGGTTGCACGGCGGAAAATCCGCGAAAGATGAGCCTGATCGGAAAGGCCGCAATCGAGCGCGATCTCACATAGGGGTGCGTTGGTGGAAAGCATCAGCTGCTTGGCGCGCTCCACGCGCTGGGCGATAATGTAGGTATGCGGAGACAGACCGAAACTCCTCTTGAAGGCCGCCGAGAAGTAGCTGGTGCTCAGCCTGGCCAGTTCCGCCAGTTCGTCGATCGCAACGCTCCGCGCCATGTTATCTTCGACGAACCGCTTGACACGCGCCACCTGCCATGGCGCCAACCCGCCCGATGCCGCCCTTTCGCGCGATAGCGGACCACCCGACACGACACGGGATGGCTTCAGCAGCATCGAGGCGCGTTTGACGAGATCGATGGCGATCGCCTCGTCCTGGTCGACGCAATGTATGGCGCGTGCCAGGAGCTGTGATACGTTTGAGGCGCCTTGCTGGAAGACGCCGAGAGCGCCGACGTTGGGCTCGTAGTGGTCCATCGCAATTGTCGTGGTCGCCTGCATCGTCAATCTCCGTCCTGGAACCGGTTGAGGTGTGATTTTCTGGCTCTATTCTGGCGATGGGACCGTGCCGGCGGAATCCTACTATGATCAAGTTTGCATAGACCTGGGTCTTATGGGGGGCATACTCGGGTATAGTTGCCCGCGCACCAAAGGGCTGCATAAGTTGCGTGAGGAAACTGCGAATCCGTCGTGTCACGGTGCGAGAATTTCATGCCCACAGGCTCGCAGGAAGTAATTTTAAATGGCCGAAGCCGCTTGCATAAATTGAGCTCACTCGAGGAAAACCATGTCGCATACTTGCAAGCATGTTCGCCTGGTCCGCGATGTCCGCCCAAGGACGCGCGGTTGTGAAGAGTGCCTGGCGATTGGTCAGGCCTGGGTCCATCTGCGACTGTGCCGGGAATGCGGCCATGTCGGCTGCTGCGATCAGTCGATCGGCAGGCATGCGACCGGTCACTTCCTTCAAACCGGTCATCCCGTTATGGAGGGCTATGATCCGCCAGAGGGCTGGGGATGGTGCTATGTGGATGAAATCATGGTTGACTTGCCGGATCAAACCGAACAGGTAGGGCCGATCCCGCACTTCTACTAGGTCTTGCCAAGGCCCTTGTGGATACGGCGCTCTTCAGACCGATCCGGCCTGGATCTCAGGCATTTTGAATTCAGATGGGAGCCCATACATGGCCAAGGTGCTTGTGCTTTTCGCCCACCCCGGACAGCGCCATTCGCGCGTCAATATCCTGATGGCCAAGATCGCGGGCAGCATGGAAGGCGTGACCTTCGTCGATCTCTACGCCGATTATCCAAAGCTCGATATCGACATTGACGTCGAACAGGCCCGGTTGCTGAAGCACGACGTAATCATCTTTCAGTTTCCGATCTACTGGTATTCGACGCCGTCGATTTTGAAGGAGTGGCAGGACCTGGTGTTGGAGTATGGATTTGCCTACGGCCACACCGGAGACAAGCTTGCAGGCAAATTGTTCCTGCCGGTCATTACCGCCGGCGGCCCCGACCACGCCTATACCGAACAGGGCAGCAACCATTTCCGCCTCCGGGCGCTGCTATCACCGCTGGAGCAGACTGCAAATCTGTGCCGGATGCGCTTCGTTGCACCGTACGCACTGTTTGCCGCGCACGATGCGCGTGGCGACGGGCGGGCCGAGCCGCATCTGGAGGGTTACCGGCGGCTGCTGGAGGCTCTGCGCGACGAGACCTTCGACATCGACGCCGCCGCCGGCATGGAATTGCTGAGCGCCGAAACGCTTCCGCTTCGTGAGAGCATGCCCCATGAATAGCTTTATCTTCCAGGCCTTCATCTATCTGCTGGCAGCCGTCGTCTCGGTGCTCATCGCCAAGAGACTGGGGCTCGGCTCCGTGCTCGGCTATCTCATCGCCGGCATCGTCATCGGGCCGGCCCTGCATCTGGTTGGCAACGAAACGCAGGATCTGCAGCATTTCGCCGAGTTCGGCGTGGTGATGATGTTGTTTCTCGTCGGCCTCGAACTGCAGCCACGAGCGCTATGGGAGATGCGCTCGAAGCTGCTCGGCCTTGGCGGGCTGCAGGTGATCGTGACCTCGCTGGTCGTAATGGGCTGCGCCATGCTTTTCGGTCAGGTCTGGAGCGTCGCGCTGACGATCGGCTTCATCTTCTCGTTATCGTCGACCGCAATCGTTCTGCAAACGCTCGGTGAAAAAGGCCTGCTGCGGTCGTCCGGCGGACAGGCGAGCTTCTCAGTGCTACTGTTCCAGGATATCGCCGTCATTCCGATGCTGGCCTTCATCCCGCTGCTGGCTTTGCCCGAGCTCGTGCGCCATCCCCTCGGCAGCAATGCCGAGAATGGTGGGCACCACTCATTCAGCCTCGTCGATGGATTGCCGGGCTGGCAGGTGACGCTGGTGACGATTGTTGCCGTCGCCTTCGTCATCGCCGCTGGCCACTATCTGTCGCGCCCGATCTTCCGGCTGATCGCCCGCTCCAAGCTGCGCGAGATCTTCACCGCCGCCGCCCTGCTTCTCATCATAGGCATCGCATTGCTGATGACCGTGGTCGGCCTGTCGCCGGCGCTCGGCACGTTCCTGGCCGGCGTTGTGCTTGCCAACAGCGAATTCCGCCACGAACTCGAAAGCGATATCGAGCCGTTCAAGGGATTGTTGCTCGGCCTGTTCTTCATCACTGTGGGCGCCAGCATCGATTTCTCGCTGCTCTATGCGCAGGTCTGGTCCGTGTTCGGGATCACGGTAGGCGTGATGGTGCTGAAGGCGATCGTGCTGCTGGCGCTCGCCGTCGTGTTCAAGCTGCGTGGCACCGATCGCTGGCTTTTCGCGCTGGGGCTGGCGCAGGCTGGCGAATTCGGTTTCGTGCTGATCTCGTTTACCGTGCAAAGCGCCGTGCTGCCGCCCGATCTGGCCGCGGTTTTGTTGCTGGTCGTCGCGGTGTCCATGTTGTTGACGCCAGCACTCTTCATCATTTTCGACAGGCTGATCGTGCCGCGCTTCGACCGCCGGCAGGAGGAGGACGCTGACGAGATTCCCGAACCTGGTTCCGTCATCATTGCCGGCCTTGGCCGCTTCGGGCAGATCGTCAACCGCATGCTTCTCGCCAATGGCTACAAGACCATAGTGCTTGACCACCAGGCTGACGTCATCGAGGGCCTGCGAAAGTTCGGCGTCCGCTCGTTCTTCGGCGACGCCAGCCGGCCGGACCTCCTGCATTCGGCGGGCTTACATGAGGCAAAGGTCCTTGTGGTCGCGATCGACGATCCGGAGCGGGCGATCGAAATCGTCAAGCATGCGCGCCGGGAGAACCCGCATATCCACATTATCGCCCGCGCGTTTGATCGGACGACCGTCTACAGGCTTTATGAGGCCGGCGCCCACGATATCGTCCGTGAGGTGTTCGACAGTTCTGTTCGCGCCGCCGGCTACGCGCTGAAGGGGCTCGGCATGCATCCCTACGATGTCGAAAAGAGCAAGGCGGTGTTCGTGCGTCAAGACGTCCGGGGCCTTCGCAAACTCGCACCACTGTGGCGGGAAGAGGTCGCGGTCTTCGACAACAAGGAATACATCGCCAAGGCAAAGGAAATCGCCGACCTGCTGGAGCAGGCAATGATGGGCGACCGCAGCGCGCTTGGCGAAAAGGCCGAACGCGGATGGACCCCACCCGATATCGCAGCCGAACAACTGGAAAAAAACATCGACTGAGCGGTCAGTAGTCTGGCGGTCAAGCCGTGGTCGCTGCTCTTATCGCACAGCGGTCGCGCTCAGTACCGGATCGTCATGCTCGCTTTGGCGCTCACGCTCCAGGAACTGGTGGATCGCCGCAATCACCACTGACCCTTCGCCCACGGCGGAGGCGACGCGCTTGACCGAACCGGCGCGTACATCACCGACCGCGAAGATGCCGTCTTTCGAGGTTGCATAGGGCGACGCGGGGCTATGCTCCGTCGCAACCATGCCCGTCTTGACGAACCCGTGCTGGTCAAGATCGAGGCAGCCATCGAGCCAACCGGTATTCGGGGATGCACCGATCATGACGAAGATGTTGGTGGCCGCCAGCTCATGGCGTTCTCCTGTGCGATGATCGATCCAGGTCACGCCGTTCAATGACTTTTCGCCATGCAGCGCGGCGATTTCAGCCTGCTGATAGAGACTAATGCGCGGCGACCGCTCGATGCGCTGAACGAGATAATCCGACATGGTTGACGCGATGCCGCTGCGCATCAGCATGTGTACGTGCCGGACCGTTCGTGACAGAAAGACTGCCGCTTGACCCGCGGAATTGCCACCGCCGACAACGACGATATTTTCATCCGCGCAGATCTGGGCCTCCATGGCTGTTGCCGCGTAGTGGATGCCCTGCCCTTCGAACTTGTCGTAGTTCAACACGTCGAGCTTTCGGTAGCGCGCGCCTGTCGCGATCACGATGGAGCGCGCGCGCAAGGACGTTTTGTCGTCAAGAACGAGCCTATAGGGATGCGAGGAGCAATCGAGCGTCATGACCTCATGCGAGACCGAAATCCTGGCGCCGAACTTCTGCGCTTGAATATGCGCCCGGCCGGCCAGCGCCTGGCCGGAGATACCAGTGGGAAAGCCGAGGTAGTTTTCGATTTTTGATGAGGTGCCCGCCTGCCCGCCAGGCGCCATTGTTTCAAGCACGATGGTGCTAAGACCTTCTGAGGCGCCATAAACCGATGCTGCCAGACCGGCAGGCCCGGCACCGACGACCGCAACGTCATAGATGGTGTCTGCCTCCGGAGGCTCATTGATGCCAACCAGATCAGCGAGTGCGGTGTTGGACGGACGCGACCAGACTTTCCTGTCAGGCGTCACGACGACAGGAAGCATATCTGGGGTCACTGCCAATTTCTGCATCAGGGGCAAAGCCGTCGGCTCGATCGCGGGGTCGACGACTGCGACCGGATAGAGGTTACGCGTGAGAAAGCGCTGGATACGCAGAACGTCACCGTGGTGCCGGTCCCCGATCAACAAGACGCCACCTTCGGAATGGCGCACGAAACCGGCGCGGCGCAGGATGTAGGATCGGATGATCGTCTCGCCGATATCGGGCTCGCCCGTGATAAAACTAT
Source organism: Rhizobium sp. UBA1881 (assembly GCF_002338015.1). Taxonomy (NCBI): domain Bacteria; kingdom Pseudomonadati; phylum Pseudomonadota; class Alphaproteobacteria; order Hyphomicrobiales; family Rhizobiaceae; genus Rhizobium; species Rhizobium sp. UBA1881. The sequence continues at coordinate 18,044 of NZ_DDHH01000060.1, read as the reverse complement.
GGAAGTCGCGATTGGTGATCCGCAACAGGCGCGAACCGGCTTTTGCCAGCCCGGTCAGAAGCATGGGCCGCTTCGTGAAGATGTTCTGTTCGCCGGAAAACTGGCCTGGGTGATAGGTGAAGACCAAGCGGCGACCCCGCCTGACATCATCGATGAACAACTCGATCTCCCCCTCCAGCACAAGGAAGAAGTCGATCGTGCGCTGGCCGCGCTCAAAAACGATGGTATCCTCAGTCACCTTCTCTTCAAGACCATAGGCCTTGGCGCGCTCGATCATCTCGAAGGACAGAACCGGGAATGTCTGCGCCTGGCGCAGCCAGGGATCAGTCGGGTCGATGGGCGTAGCAATCATCATCCGTCTCCGAAGCAGTCAACATCGATTGCCGCGACATTCTCTGACTGCCGGCAAGTCGCGCGTCGATTCAGTGGCCGGCCTTCGACCACCATCATCAAACATAAAACGACTGCCGCGGCAGGATTGTACGAATGGACTGCGTTTGCAAGGGTGAGCTTGTCACACGTCGCTCAGCTCATCATCGCGCGGTACGAAATGAAGATCACGGCCCGTTGCAGCTCACCGATCGGTCTTCTTCTTTTCCATCTCGTCCCATCGCCGCTGCTTACGTGATTTTGGCTTCAGGCTCTTCCAGGTTCGATCGACAAAGCGGAGAAACCGGGTGACATCCATCAGGCGGTCGACGATCGAACTCAGGTTGCCAAGCCGTTCGTCTATGATCTCATTGGCAGTGAGCTCTATGTCGGCGGGCGTGTACTCGGGAAAGTGGGCCGAAAGGTCCGCATACGGATTGGCCGCGTCTCTTCCGACTATATTGATCTTCCCTTTGCGGAACATCAGACGCAGGAGCACCTGTTCAAAAGTCCAGTCGTGAACATCGAGCACCTTGTAGCGCTCGCTTCGCTTCGACGAAAAACCGGCCAGTGTGATCCTTGCACCAAGATCAAGTGTTGTCAGCCAGAAGCAGAGCGCGAACCCAGTCGTGGGCACGCTCGCGCGTGGATAAAACGGCGTAAACACCTCCGTCAGATCAAGGTGTCTGACATGAACGTCGCCGAACTCCGATGCCGGACTGAGTTGCTCGTTCGGCCCCGCCTTGACGTTCACCACACCGTGGAAAGTGCGCATGTCGAAATAGGGCAGGACCTTGTCGACTTTACCGCTCTTCACGAGGTTGGCACCCAGGGTTCCGCTTCTCGACAGGAGCAAGGAAGGACGGGTGAAGGGCTCATTCAGAACCTTGAAGACCTTGTTGAAGAAGATAAAAAGTGTGGTGTCGGGAAAGCGCGCCTTGAGCTCCTCGATGTTCACTTCATCGCTGTTTGCGACCAAGACAACATCGCTGTATCCTGCCAGGAGAGATTTCCACTCCTCGGCGACAGCGTTCGCCTTTTTTGAACCGGTATCTCCATGCCCGTCGGTCATTGTTCCCTCCTAGTCGTGTCGGGCAATCCGCGCCTTTTGACCAAACGCGCGGGTGACCCAACATAGACGCCAAACGGCTCCGTTGCCCCCTTGATCACGCTGTTTGCCCCAATCACGCAGCCATCGGCGATCTTGGTGCCGGCAAGCACCTTGGCGCCCGCGCCGATCCAGACGTCCTTACCGATTTCGACCCTGCCTTTTTTGATTGGCTGATCCTTGATGGGGAGCGTGGCGTCGTCATAGCTGTGCTCGAACGAGACAATGACGACGTGCGCCGCAATCCGGGAACCGTCGCCGATCGTGACGCCACCATGTCCGAGCACGATCGAGTAATCGTTTATCGATACCTCGTTGCCGATCTCGATCGCGCCGCTTTGGGCATCGAGGACGACGCCACATCGAGTGAAAAGCCGATCCCCGATCTCAATCCTGCCGTTGCGATAGCGAAGCTTTGGCAGGTATCGCATGTTTGCGCCCTTGCCGATCCGCAACGCCCCGCGCGATAAGGTGGCGCGCAGGCGAACCACAAAGCCGAGGTTCACGGGATCACACAGGTGCGAAATGAGGATCGAGTCCGCGAGCCTTTTCTAGCCACACATCCGCGTATTCGACGTCCTGCCAGTTATGGAACCAAGGGCCGCCATTGGTGTAATGGACGCCTTTTGGAAAACCTTGCGAGGGCCTGGTGCTCCAGCCCTCCAACCAGTTCCACTCTTCCGGGATCTCGCCGATTTCACTGTCCTTGGCCCATTGCAGGCGGTGGAGATAGGCGCCGGTCTGTGAATTGACGAGCTCGGGTGTCAGCTGGCGGGTGGAAGGGTGCGCGCAATTAAACAGCATGAACGACGACCAGTTCTTGCGGGGGTAGTTTGTCTGTACCTTGCCATCCATCTTCACGCCTTCCTTGGGCGTGTAGTCGTGATGGACGCACGCAACGGCCTTCGTATCGTCCTTGTAGCGCAGCAGCTCCGCCACATCCCCGAAAAACAGAAAATCACAGTCGCAAAACAGCGCCCAGCCCTTATAGTCTGCAAGCCACGGCGTGAAGAAACGGGAATAGGTGAACTCGGTCGACGCAAGCGGATCGACTTCGCGGGTGTAGACACCCTGATCAACGAGCTCCTGCAGCTTGATAGGATGGACCTCGACGTCGATGGATGCCTTTTCGAGCAAGGTCGCCTTGGCGACCTGGTAGGCGATATCTTCGCGGGAATCCCATCCGATATAAACTGCTAATTCCGCCATGCATGTCCTCCAAACGTCAGCTCGAAACAATCCAAGATATGGCATTTGGAATGCTGAATGCTAAAGTCAACATCTAGACGCGAACTTGCCACACGACGTTGGCTGGCGCTCGATCGCTGCTACACCCTCAAGCCATTCAAACCGATCATATCTGTGCTCCTCTCCCACTTGCATTCGGGGATGTACGTAGTGACGTTGAGGTTCACCCTTAAGCTGTGTCACGTCGAAGTCACACCACCTGGAGGCATGCTTATGTTCTACTGGGTAGCACGACACAAAGTGAGCATCGGTCGGTAGCGGGTTCGTATGACGTTCAGCGTAAGACGAATTGATCAGGCAGAGGCGCTAGGCGGCGCCAATATTCTGGTTCATGCCTATGGCGAGCCCCCATGGGAAGAGGCTTGGACAATGGAGAACGCCAGGAGGCGGCTCATCGAGCTGTCTTCGCCCCCGGACGCCATCAGGCTCGGCGCGTTCTGTCAGGGCCAGCTCGTTGGCTTCGCGTTCGCATCACCGCATACCTCAGCAATCGGCACCGGCTTGTATGTCGCAGAGATTGCAATTTCGCCATCGCACCAGAGAATGGGATTTGGAACGGCCCTGCTTACTCACGTCGAGCGTGCCGCGATCCAGCTCGGCTACTTGCAGGTTTGGCTCGTGTCACGCCAGATCGGTGGTGTTGCAAACTATTACAAGACGAATGGTTATAACCGGTCGAACGCCTTGTGTATCTATTCGAAAATGCTTGCCACAGCTGTACTACAACCCAGCTAATTTTGGGGTTTATCGCCCGTGCCTGCTCACGAGTATCAATCACAATTTCAGTGGGTGCTTCGGCATCAATGGGTGCTTCGGCTGTCCGTGACGGTCGTAAGGTGCGGCGCGACGATTTCCAGGTGCGGCGAGGCGAGAATTTCCCGCTTTACAGCCTGCATTGCAAGCTCGAGCCAATGGACTGCGCCGACAAGTTCGACATCTTCCGCAGCAGCGCGCGCGTAGCTGATAAGGCGCGCGAGTGCCGCAAGCTCCTTGATATCCTCTGGCGATCTTGCGTTGTCGCCGTGATCATCCCCGTGGTCTTCAGGCATTGCACTCATCTTTGCTCTCCGCCAATCCGAGGCAACATAAGCCGGCGACACGCGCAGCGCCCGTGAATAAAGTGTGAAACAACTTCAGGGTGTTATCTCGCGGGATTGCCTTGCAGCTGCCAGGATAGAAGACCTAGAAAAGAAAGGCGCTCGAAAGAGCCCGATTGCCGAAACGCCGGGCTCGCTTTCCGTCTGGATTTTCCAGATCCGGTATCAACACCTTGACCACGGCGAATGGAAGATCCGGGTGACTAAGCTGCACAGCAGCCACCATGGCAATCCCGGCGGCGCGCAGCTTGTCCGTCGTATGATCCAGATACTGCTGCAAGGATAGACCCTTCGCAACAGACGGCGGCGGGGGCACCGTTGGCCTGCTCGTGAAACTGACACGCAGCTCGGCGGGCAGCAGCGCTTGAAAGGCCGTCGGCGCAATATCGTCACGCGCTCCGCTGATAAAGGTCAGGCGCGACTGAGCTGCCTCGGTTATCGCGCGAATGGCTGCACGCACGGCTGATGGATGGGCACCACTCCCGCCCGTCACTTCGGCAAAACGCACAGCTGCGCCCGACAGGGCGGCCCGTGGTCCGAGCAAGGCGGTAAAACAGGGAATGGCGACATCGCTGGTTATATCAAACAGTTTGAGGACCAGGCCGGAGGATTTTATCCTCTCCAACAGCCGATCAAGAACATCGTCGCGGAACAATGCCGGGTCCACACATCGGGAGTGCCTGACGCTCTCGTCGCTGATTTGCCATAGCACATATGCATCCCGCTCGATGCGTTCGAGCATGCCATGCAAGATGGCTTCGTCGATAGTGTTTCCCGACGCCAGTCCGTCGGACGACATCCAGAAGCGCGTTTGTCTGGTGCGGTTTAAGATAACAGCCTCGAACGGGACATGGATCATCCCGCCCGATATCAATTCGCGCCCTTTCACCCACTCGACCGGCTCATGCGGACCGATATCTGCTTGGTGCAAGCCGATCAAACACTCGAGCGTTGTCAGAGGATGACCGTTGTCGCGCAATTCCTGGACGGTGGCGCGAAATGTTGACACCGCCGGTCTGCTGGCAACAGCCCGTTCGAGCGCCTCCATGACTGCCGAGACGCGTGCATCAACGTCTGACAGTCCCTTCCCTTGTGCCACGACAGCAGAGGGTGCGTTCGGTGCGTAGGCGCACCATACAGGCATACCGATATGATCAAGCCCGGTGTGGCGGGCCACGCGCGTGATGCCGAATTGCGCCAGAAGCGGCGTGACGCGCGCCAGCGTCGCCGGCGCTGAGATTATCCGATCCGAATAGCTTGGCGGTTCGATGATCGAGGTCAGTGCCAGTCACCCAAAAAAAGAAACGGGCAGACAACCACTCGCATTATCAGGCACAAGGGCGATTGGCGCATCTTTCTAGGTGCCTTCGTGCTCCGTGTGGTCCGCACCGTAGCGATCATTGATCACGATGCCAGGCGAACCGAGGCTGCGGGTCAAAGCGAGTAGTTTCTGCCGCACGTTCGGGTCTTCGATGGCGATGAAGGCCTTGCCGAGCGCCAACCCCTCCTTCGAGGCCATGAAAGCGGCGACTGCGTCCGTCTCCGGACGGCTGCCGTCTTCACCGGCACTGGAGGTGCCGTTCTCGAAGAAATATCCGACGGTTACACCAAAAATTTCGGCCATTCGCAAAAGGCGGCTGGCGCCGATGCGATTGATGCCCTTTTCATATTTCTGGATCTGCTGAAATGTTATGCCCAACGCTTCGGCAAGGCTGGCCTGGCTCATGCCGAGCATCTTGCGACGCAGCCTCACCCGCTCCCCGACATAGCCGTCGATCGCGTTCGTCGATTTCGCCTTCATGGCGTCCCTCGCCTGCAACAATAGGAATGCAGGTGCATAATGGGGCCACCGCAGAAAAATGCAACTAAAAGTAAAGCGGCCACTCAAAATCTTTAAAGACTTCTCCGAACGTCGTAAAAACTATCCACAACCATCCTCCGAAACGCTTGTCTTTGTCACATCAGAAGGGCGTATTCTTCACCAAGAACCACTTTAACTGGTGTCACGCCGATTTCACGCAAGCAATTGGAGTTCCCATTTATAATGGTTGAGTAAAATTGGGGCATGCGCTCGGTTAACGTTAGGTGGGTGCTTTCCAAAAACGGGGCAATCACCGCACACCGCGACTTCAGGCGCAGCAGATGGGGATTGACGTCATGCAGATACCTGCCATTGAGATAAACCACGCGGACCGTTTGTTGGCCTGCCGTCAGCAGATCGAGGAAGCCGTTCATCAAATGATCTTCGGCGAAAAGCAGATGGAATACTCGCCCGCGGAGATCGCGATGGCGATTGCCGACATCGCTGACGACTATATCTTGAGCCTTTCAAAGCTGAACCGGGCTGCTACTCACTGAATAGTTTGACCCGACTGCGCGCAGCGCATGACTTCGGTTCGAGGGTCACTCATGACACAGCGCGCTCGGATGTCTTTTGCGCAGTGGCAAAGCTTTTGCGGTGAACTGTTGCTGGAATGCCTTGTCGGTCACACTTTTTTCGTAAATATCGACTTGGTAATCTGACGCACCACGCCTTTGACAGGCGCTGGTGCGCGTCATGTTTTCGGTGAGCGGCCATCGACATTGACGCTGGAACACGCGCGCGGGCAGAAGTAGACATCTTGAACAGTTCGTTCCGCGCCTCGAGCGCATCCATGAGCCTTGCTCTTAAATTGCTCGGCGGCCTGCTTTGGGTGCTCGCCTCATCGGCCCTGCTGGTAGAGAGTGACACTTATCGCTACGCATGCGCGATCCTGGCCGTCATTGCACTGGTCTATTATGTCAAGGAACCGTCGCGTCCGCGCACGAACTGGCTGGGTTGGCTGTGCATGGGCTGGGCACTCTATGTTCTGGCACGCTTTGCGTTCATCTACCTCACGACCGAACATCATGATATGGGCGGATCCGACTGGCTCTTTGCATTTCCCTTGTTCTTCCCGATCCTCGGGGTCGCATTCGCGCTCTACGAGGGCGAGATGGAAAGGATCATCGCGGCATTTTTCGTCGTCGCCGTTGCTATGCTTGCCGTTACGGTGGCGCTGACGATTGGCACGATTACCACCGGTGTCGCCGTGCGCCCACTCGTCATGAACAATCAGATCCACGGCGCAGTCGCCTGTGGCCTGATTTTCGTGATGTCGACCTTTTGGCTTTTGCACTACCTGACAACCCCTGATGCCGATCGTCGGTACGCCAGGCTAGCCTATGTGGTATCCCCGCTTATTCTGGTTTTATGCGTAATCGCAATCTATGGCGCCAAATCCAAGGGCGTGTGGCTCGCGATGATGTTCACACTGCCGGTTCTCGCCATTGTCGGCATGCGATACATCAAGGTGCGCGCGCGCAGTGGATTGGTGATGGTTTGCGCGATTGCGCTGCTTGGGGTTGGAATCTACGCCGTGCGCCATAATCTCGATCAGACAGCCGGCCCGACGATCAAAGCAACCGCTTCGCTCTTTTCTAGCGTTCTGGGCAGCTCGAACCATGCTGAGACGATCACGCAGACCATTCAGTCGGACACGACGCCTGTTGCGATGGACGAACGCCTCCAGCTCTGGTCGAACGGTTGGGAGCTTTTCTCCTCCGCGCCGATCTTCGGATGGGGCAACGAATGGCTCGAGCGCTGGCAGCACACACGCTACGCCCACGTTTCCTATACGCTGCTACACAATGGATATCTGGAGATACTGGTGCGCTTTGGTCTGTTCGGGGCCGTCGTCATGGCGCTTATCCTGGCGAGCTTCATCGTCTCCGTCTGCAAGGCCCGTCGCCAGGGCATCATCCCGCGTGCGGCCATGCACGCCTATCTTGTCTGCATCTTCTTTTTCGCGCTCACCCTTCTCAGCAACTCCAACAACCGGCTGGCGATCGGAGAAAGTCTTGCGCTCGTGACGTCAGCCTTTGCCTGTTGGTGCAATCTGCGCTTGCGGCCAGCGCAGGAAAACCTAGCGGGTCTGCAGGCGGCCGCAGGCTAGTTACTTCGCGAACTCTGTGAGCAGACCGCGCGATAGAGCGAAGAAACCGCTCGTCGACGCCAACAGCTATTTCCGCGCTGCGTCGCCTTTTCCCTTGCCCATCACGGAGCCGAGGATCATGGCGATGTCATTCCAAAGGCTGGCGGTCTTGACGTATTCGGCGTCTGCCGCAGCAAGTCGCTCGGGGGTCGACATGTCGATGCCGGCAATCTGCGCCAGACCGGTTATGCCGGGGCGAACAGCAAATACGCCCCGGGCTCTGCGGGCCGCGATGACATCGGGCTGGCTCGGCAGGCATGGGCGCGGGCCAACCAGGCTCATCTCGCCCTTCAAGACGTTGACGAGCTGGGGCAATTCGTCGAGCTTGTAGGCGCGTAGCGTCTTGCCGATCGGCGTGATCCAAGCTTCGGCCGCATCATGGGAGCCCACATCAGGCGTACCGGCGGCCATGGTCCTGAACTTCAGGCAGGTGAATGGCAACTCGTTTCGGCCCACTCTTTTTTGACGAAACAATGCACCGCCAGGCGACGAACGCCGGACCATGACGATGAGCACAAGCAAGACGGGAGACAAAACGACGAGCCCACCGGCTGCCGCACAGAAATCGAAAGCCCTCTTGATCCCCTGGTCGAGCTTGCTTGTCATGTCAGTCCTTAAAGGGTTGCGGGGCCTTGGCGCTCGTTGCCGTGCCAAGCGTTCGAACCAGTGCTTCGTCCATCGAAAACGACGGCGTCCAGCCTAACCGCCTGGTTCCAAGAGTGTCGACTTCAAGCGAGCGTGTCAGGCGATGAACCAGTTCGCGTTTTCCAGCAACGCTACCAGCAAGTTCCAGCAGCACTGGAGGAAACGGCAGCAGCGAGGCCGTCGAGCCGGATGCCGCGGCAATCATGCGCACGAGTTCTGGTGTCGATGGGCTCTTGGCGTCAGCAACCATGAATGTTGCCCCTGCCGCATCCGGGTGGTTTGCGGCAGTCACGATAAGATCGGTCAGGTTCTCGAGATAGACCATCGAGCGGCGATTATCGATCGAGGCGAAGGGCAGTGGCAGGCCACGTTGCACGAGCCGCACCAATGCCTGGAAGCTTCCACGCATGCCGGGTCCATAAACGAGCGGCGACCTGATGACGACGACCTGCATTTTCGAGCTGGCGCCAAGGGCAAGCAGCAACCGCTCGGCTTCGAGCTTCGTTCGACCGTAGTCACTTTGCGGGTCGGGTGTGGCCGTCGCTGTAAACGGCGTGCCTCTGGTCGTTGCCTCGCCGTTCGCCTTGATTGAACTTAAGAACACGAACCGTCTTACGCCCGCCGCCGCTGCCTGGCGCGCCAGATTGATCGTGCCCTCAACGTTCACGGACCGATACTGCGCAAGAACCGCCGGCGAGCCTTCGACGACGTTTTGATTGACGGCAGCGAGGTGGACGACGACATCAACCCCTTCAAGGGCAGCCGACCAGTCGGTCGCGCCATCTATGTCGCCGACGGCAAACAGCCCATCACCGCCCCGCCTGCTCGTTGCACGAAACGGAATGGAGCGTTGCTGCAACGTGCGCAAAAGCCCCTGACCGACAAAGCCAGAGGCACCGGTTACGAGAAACATGACGGCCTCCAGCGCAGCAGGCATATCGGCAAGACGAAGGCCCTCACCTGGAAACCTCCTGCCTGAGGGCAACGAGATCCACCACGCGCTCCATGGGACTGTATCCCGGCACCAGATCGCTCAAAGCTTCCTTCAGACGCCTTGCATCGCCATCGCGTGCAAGCTGCGCCAGCGCGTCGAGCTTTCCTGACAGTTGCGACCAGCCAAGGAAGAGTTCGCGCGCGCGCCGGATCTTCGGGTGGTCCGTGACTTCGGGATTGTCGTTGATCAGCAGCTCCTCGTAGAGCTTCTCGCCCGGCCGCAGACCGGTTGTTACAATCGCGATGTCGCCGCCCGGGTTCAGATCGTCCTGAACCGTCAGTCCGGAGAGTTCGACCATACGGCGCGCAAGATCGATGATCTTGACCGGCTCGCCCATGTCGAGCAGGTAGACATCTCCGCCCGATGCCATCGCACCAGCCTGGATGACGAGCTGAGCGGCTTCGGGAACGGTCATGAAGAAGCGTGTGATCTCCTCATGCGTCAGCGTGATCGGGCCACCGCGGCTGATCTGCTGGCGAAAGAGCGGCACGACGGATCCCGATGAACCCAGGACATTGCCGAAGCGCACCATGGAAAAGGTCGTGTTCCCGTGCTCCTCGGAAAGCGCCTGCAGGATCATTTCGGCCAGGCGCTTCGTCGCACCCATCACATTGGTCGGCCGCACCGCCTTGTCCGTGCTGACAAGGATCATGCGCTCGACGCCGGCGGCGAGAGCTGCCCTGGAGACCGTAAGCGTACCAAAGACGTTCGTCTTGACGCCTTCGGCGGGGTTTTGCTCGACCAGCGGCACGTGCTTGTAGGCGGCCGCATGATAGACGGTCGCGGGCTTCCATGTCTGGATGATCGTGCTGATGCGGTGCTCATCGCACACGTCGGCAAGCAGCGGGACGATCGGAAATGGCGGTTCTGCATCTTCGCCGGCAAGCTCGCCCTGCAACGCGTAGATGCCGAATTCGTTCTGGTCCAGAAGCAGAAGCGCCTTGGGACGCAGTTTGGCGATCTCGCGGCACAGCTGGCTGCCGATGGAGCCTGCAGCACCGGTGACCAGGACAATGCGGTCGGCGACGTTTTGCTCCAGCAAGGCGGTGTTCGGCAACACCGCGGTACGGCCCAGCAGGTCCTCGACATCGAGGTCCTGTAGGTCCGTCAGCTGCGCCTGGCCGGTTGCCAATGCACTGATATCGGGGACGGTGCGAACGGCAACGCGTGCCGAACGCAAGCGTTCGATGATCTCGTTGCGCCGGCCCCGCTCGATCTGTGGCAAGGCCAGAAGAACGGTCTTGACTTCGAGATCTGCGCACACCTTCTCGATGTTTTGAGGGCTGTAGATCTTCACCCCGTTGAGCGACATTCCTTTCAGGCCGCGATCATCATCAAGAAAGCCCACGACCTTGAACTCGGCCGAATGGCCCAAGGCGCTGACCAGCTGCCGTCCCTGCGAGCCGGCGCCGTAGACCAGGGTCCGGATCGGCGCGGCCTCGCCGAGAATTTCGCTATAGGCATCGTAGAGAAAATAGCGTGCCACGAAGCGCGAAAGGCCAACGGCGAGCAACAGCAGCATCGGCTGCAATATGCCAACAGTCCGAGGGATCGTCGGTACGCTGATGACCGTGAAGATCACCATGTAGACGGCGCCATAGATCAGCACGCACTTGATGACTGTCGAAAATGCGGCCCAGCCCATGAAGCGGAAGATGGCGCGGTAAAGACCGAAGGTGATGAACAACGGCAGCGCGATGACGAGCGATACCGGGATCGTCCAGAACTGCACACCCGTGAGCAGGTACCAGTCGTTGAAGCGGAAGCAGAATGCAATCCAAACCGTTATGATGCATAGACAGGCATCAAACAGCAGCGCGATGACGCGCTTGGCTGGCCGGGGCAAGGCAAGAACCTGCTGCACGTAATTGTCAAACATGGCGCTGGCTCGATTGTGACGGGTTTGGCAATAGCGGCCGACATTGGATGCTACGGCAAAAACTGTTTCGGAGAAGATGGCTCATGAAACTGCGTACCGTACACGGCGAAGGAGTTCCAGCGTGCGCCAGACATGAGTTGGAATTTTGCGAAGCCCGCGCAGCTTCACTGATCGATACCGCGCGCGATCGGCGATCTGGCTCTCCTTGGAGCGAACCGACAGGGAGATCAGATCGTGTTTGAGGGTGTAGACTTCAACGCCGGTTGCCCAACCGCGTTCCAGCGCTATGTCGAACGGGCATGTAATGACCTTGAGGGCGTCGACGAGTTTTTGCGCGCCCGCTCGGGTCACGAGATAGCATGCTGCCGACCCCTGTGGTCCGAACAGGCATTTACCGACGATATCGCCGTCGACGGATCGGGCAACGGGTCGAAACCAGACGACACGGTGGTTCAATAATTTCAGCACGTCAGCAAATGGCGCAGCCTTATGTGCGCTATAGCCACGAGAAACGAGGTCGCCGCTGAGGTTGACGTCGTCTTCCATAATGATTGCGCACTCCGCCGCGCTTTCGACAAACGCTTCAAGCGCCTTTAGATGGGCGAGATAGCAACCATATTCCTGCGGCAGCATCGGACGGCCATTGCGGCGAACAAAACCGGCTCGGTCGTAGTCTCGCCACTGCGCGGTGCTCGCCGCATCAATCTCGACGCCTGCGATACGCTGCACATCAAGGCCGAATTCTTCGGCTTGGCTCTTTATATGCTGCCAGCGGTCGATGGAGCGATCGAGATTGATGACGTAGGACACGATGTGCCGCCGAGACAAGGTCTCGCCTGTTGCGGATCGGCGCGTTTGGTCGTCAGCTGCGCTGTCAGTCTGCTGGCGTTCACGCACAGTGGTCTCCTGGGGCATCCATCGGGCGCCAAACTCGCTATAGGTTTCTCGCTGGACACACGTCTTTGCCAACCGCGACAGCCATTAATATGTATGCGCGGCGTGTGCAAGGATCTACCCAAACGAGCAAAGCGTTTTCACACGAGAGTGGCTCAGGAGCCCGACTGCAGCCACCTGCCAAATTAGACGGCATCTTTTCACATGATGGCAAATCAGCCACCTGTCGACAAAAGCTTCAGTTGTTTTCGCATTCGACCACACTGCGGGGTCGCAATTTTCCTCCCCCAACTCTTGCGAATTGGCCTTTGGCCCATCACGCCGGCGCCGCGCCTGCGCTGCAACCTGAAGGCATCATCCCGATGAGCTCCTTCTTGGTCCCCGCTTCAACACGTCCCTGATAGAGAAGCTCGAATGGATACGTGCGACGCCAGGCAAAGTCGATAAGATATCCTTGTGGATCCGCTCAAAATCGCGCGCACTTTCGACCTCGACCTTGAGAATATAATCCGAACCGCCCGTCATCAGGAAGCACTCCTGGATCTCTGGATAACGGCGGATGGCCGCCTCGAACCTGTTCAGGTGTTCCTCGGTCTGTCGATCGAGCGTGATATTGACGATCACTGCAAGCGCATCGTCGCTGTCGGAGGTACCGATCAGGGCCGTGTACCCCCTGATATGGCCGGATTTTTCCAGTCTTGCGATCCGTCGGAGACATGCTGATGGAGAAAGACCGACTTCGGCTGCAAGTGCCGTGTTGGCGATGCGCGCATTCAATCTGAGTTGCCGGACAATGTTACGATCGATCGCATCCAAGATCATGCGCAATAATTCCTCTTTTGACGCTCGATAATTTCGCATTCATCGACCGATTGCAATATCGCAATGCTGATCACCAGGAAATTGCTCGATTGTTTCGCTATCTTCATGGCAACAGTCAAAGGGGATCATGATGGACGCTGCCGTCACAAATACTCTCAGTGAGGGCGCGTTGTCCGGTCTTCTCACGATCGACCTTAGCGCGCTTGCGGCGAATTACCGGCTCCTCGCAAACCAAGTCGCGCCATCGATTTGCGGCGCTGTCGTCAAGGCGGATGCTTATGGCCTGGGAGCCGATCGCGTCGCCCGGGCACTGGCTATCGAAGGGTGCCACCACTTCTTCGTGGCACACCTCGTCGAAGCCCGACACCTCAAGCGATATTTGCCAGCGGATGCCAAGCTCTTTGTTCTGAATGGGATCATGCCCGGTGGTGAAGAGTTTGCGGCTGCAAACGGGATCATTCCGGTTCTCAACTCGATGGCGCAGCTTCATAACTGGTCTCTCGCCGCCGAACGGCGCGGTGCACCCTTGTCTGCCGTGCTTCAGTTCGATACCGGCATGTCGCGCCTCGGCCTGAGCTTGGACGATGCATCGGTTCTTGCGCAAGATCCTACATTGCTGCGCAATATCGACGTGCAATTCATCATGAGCCACCTGGCCAGCGCGGATGAGAGGGACAACCCGCAGAACGCCGCGCAGCTTGCCGTCATGCAGGATCACGCGGCCCGCTTTCCGCAGGCCAAGCTGTGCTTTGCCAATTCAGGCGGCATTCTCCTCAACTCTGACTTTCATGGCGACATGGTGCGACCGGGGATCGCGCTCTATGGCGGCGCGGCAAGCGATCGCATTGCCAATCCGGTGAAGCCGGTTGTTCAACTGAGCGTCCGCGTCGTCCAGACGCACACCGTGCCTGAAGGCGCGCTGGTTGGCTATGCCGGTACTTACCGGGTCCCGTCGGAGATGCGGCTTGCGACGCTCGCCGCTGGCTATGCCGATGGTTTGCCGAGAAGTCTCAGCGGGCGTGGTGCCGCCTATTTCGCTGGCCAGCGCCTGCCGATCGTTGGCCGCGTGTCCATGGATAGCATGACGATCGACATTTCATCTCTTCCAGCAGATGCGGTTGGTCTCGGCAGCCTCGTGGAATTGATCGGCGCCGATCAAAGCCTTGAGGACATCGCGCGCGATGCCGGCACGATTTCGTATGAGATACTCACGGGCCTTGGCCAGCGCTACCATCGCCAATACATCTGAAAAAAGCATACATAAGAGGGGCAAGCATGAAAGTCACAGTTCTCGGCGCCGGCGTCATCGGTGTCACCAGCGCATACTATCTGGCCAAGGCGGGACATCAGGTCACCGTTATCGATCGCCAGTCCGGCCCGGCTCTCGAAACCAGCTTCGCCAATGCCGGCGAAGTGTCTTTCGGATATTGCTCTCCGTGGGCAGCGCCGGGTATTCCGCAGAAGGCGCTGAAGTGGCTGTTCATGGAACATGCGCCTTTGGTCCTCCGTCCGAAGGTGGACTACGCGATGATCTCCTGGATGATCAGGATGCTCGCCAACTGCACATCCGAGCGCTACGCGATCAACAAGTCGCGCATGCTGCGCCTTGCCGATTACAGCCGCCTGTCGCTCGCCGAGCTGCGCACTGAGACTGATATCGCCTATGACGAGCGCATGCAGGGAACGCTGCAGCTCTTCCGCACGCAGGCGCAACTCGACGCATCGGCCAAGGATGTGAAGGCGCTGGCGGCTGACGGCATTCCTTACGAAGTGCTGGACCGCGAGGGCTGCATCCGCATGGAGCCGGCGTTGCGCCACGTCAGCGACAAGATCGTCGGCGGCCTGCTGACGCCCAAGGACGAGACCGGCGATTGCTTCAAATTCACCAATGCGCTCGCCGCCAAGTGCGTTTCGATGGGCGTCACCTTCGACTATGGACGCCAGATCAAGGGCCTCGTGATCGAGGCGGGACAGGCCAAGGGTGTCGTCACCGATACCGGCACCGTCTTCTCCGATGCCGTCGTCGTGGCGCTCGGCAGTTTTTCGCCGCTGCTGTTGAAGCCATTCGGGATCGAGCTCCCCGTTTATCCGGTAAAGGGCTATTCCCTGACCATCCCGATCACCGATGCATCGCGTGCGCCTGAGTCCACGGTGATGGACGAAACCTACAAGATTGCCATCACGCGCTTGGGCGACCGTATCCGGGTCGGCGGCATGGCGGAGATTTCTGGCTATACGAACGACCTCGGCCCCGCGCGCCGGAGAACCCTGGAGCATTCCGTCAGCGATCTCTTCCCCGGCGGCGATCTGAAGGCCGCCAATTATTGGTCCGGGCTGCGGCCGATGACGCCGGATGGCACGCCCGTCATCGGCGCGACCAACATCCGTAATCTGTTCCTCAACACCGGCCACGGCACGCTTGGCTGGACCATGAGCACCGGCTCCGCACGGGTGCTGACGGATGTCGTCGGTGGCCGAAAGGCAGATATCGACGTCAGCGACCTGTCGCTCGCCCGATACGGCCGATAAAGGGCGGCATCGCGGGACGACAATTTGCTGGATCCGAGGCTCAACCGGTTGCAACAACGCGGCTGAGCCGCGCCGCAACGATCGGTCTGACGCAGCCATTCGTCCGGCAATTTCGTTGCCCGCTGCCGATAAACATCGCAACAATTTGCCATCGCTTTCAACGAAGAGCGCGCATAGACTTTGCGTTATCTTGATTGCCTGACGTGCTGCTGGAGGTTGATGCGGCGAAGTGCAATTCACGAGATGATGCATGGGAGGAGAACCGTGCAGCTTGACGACGTTTGGTCTTCTCGGGGCCAAGTTCGTTATGGCCTACGGTACAGCCCGATGCCGGCTTCGAGGAGGAGGTCGCGATGACGATGCAGGATCCGATTGTGATCACAGGCGCCGCCCGCACGCCAATCGGTGGCTTTCAGGGAGCCTTCGCCTCCCTGGCCGCACCGCAGCTGGGAGGATCGGCAATCGCAGCGGCGTTATCGCAAAGCCAAGTCCCGGCTGAGTGTGTCGATGAGATCATCATGGGCTGCGTGCTTGCGGCTGGCCAGGGACAGGCACCGGCCCGACAGGCGGCGATTGGCGCCGGCCTCCCCTTCTCTACCGCCGCCAGTACCGTCAACAAGATGTGCGGCTCCGGCATGAAAGCCGTGATGATCGGCCATGATCTGCTCGCCGCCGGCAGCGCTTCGGTGGTGATCGCGGGCGGCATGGAAAGCATGACGAGTGCGCCCTATCTACTTGATCGTGCTCGGGGCGGCTATCGGCTCGGCCATGGGCGCGTGGTCGATCATATGTTCCTCGATGGGCTCGAGGATGCCTATGAGAAGGGGCGCTTGATGGGGACATTCGCGGAAGACTGCGCCGAAGCCTACCAATTCACGCGCGAGGCGCAGGACGCCTATGCCATCACGTCCCTCACGCGGGCACAGAAGGCGATAGAGGCTGGTTATTTCGATCACGAGATCGTGCCGGTTTCGGTCATGGCAGGCAAAACCGAAGCGACAATCCGTGAGGACGAGCAGCCCGGCAAGGCCAGCATCGACAAGATCCCCAGGCTGAAGCCGGCTTTCCGTGAGGGCGGCACGGTGACGGCAGCCAATGCGAGCTCGATTTCCGACGGAGCTGCAGCGCTGGTGCTGATGCGCCGCTCGCGGGCCGACCAACACGACATCGCACCGCGCGCGACCATTGTCGGGCACGCCACGCATTCCCAGGCACCCGGCGAATTCGCCACGGCGCCGATCGGCGCGTTGAGAAAGCTCTCCGAGCGCACCGGATGGCAGCTATCGAACGTCGATCTGTTTGAGATCAACGAAGCATTCGCCGTCGTGCCGATGGCCGCCATGCGTGATCTCGAGATCCCCCACGACAAGGTCAACGTCCACGGCGGCGCTTGCGCACTGGGCCATCCGATCGGCGCGTCCGGAGCTCGTGTCATCGTTACGCTGCTTGCGGCGCTGGAGCGATACGGGATGAAGCGCGGGATGGCGACGCTGTGCATCGGTGGCGGCGAAGCGACCGCGATCGCCATAGAGCGTCAGTGAGCGCAAAAGGGAGGTGCGCTGATGATCTTGTCCGACACGCAGAGCCAAATCAGGGACCTCGCGCGCGATTTTGCACGCGAAAGACTGGCACCCGGGGCCGCCGAGCGGGACCGCACACACAACTTCCCGCGCGACGAACTGAAGGAGATGGGTGAACTCGGCCTTCTCGGCATGCTGGTGCCGGAGGCCTATGGCGGCTCCGATACGGGAACGGTTGCCTACGCCGCCGCGCTCGAAGAGATCGCCGCCGGCGATGGCCCCTGCTCGACGATCATGAGCGTCCATAGCTCCGTCGGCTGCGTTCCCATCCTCAAATTCGGAAACGAAGAGCAGAAACAGCGTTTCCTGCCCAAGCTTGCCACCGGCGAATGGATCGG
>NZ_DDHH01000060.1:0-316 GCF_002338015.1 Rhizobium sp. UBA1881 | reverse complement strand
TGCCACCGGCGAATGGATCGGTGGCTTTGCGCTGACAGAACCGCAAGCCGGCTCGGATGCCTCCAATCTGCGCACCCGCGCGCGACGAGATGGCGATCACTACGTGCTTGATGGCGCCAAGCAGTTCATCACCTCGGGCAAAAACGGTCAGGTCATTATCGTCTTTGCGGTCACGGATCCGGCCGCCAGCAAGAAAGGCATCACCGCCTTTATCGTGCCGACCGATACACCAGGATACGAGGTCATTCGCGTCGAGCACAAGCTGGGCCTGCATGCCTCCGACACCTGCCAGATCGCTTTCAACGACATGCGCGTT
>NZ_DDHH01000093.1:33755-33877 GCF_002338015.1 Rhizobium sp. UBA1881 | reverse complement strand
CGGCAGGGCAGAGGGGGGTAGCCAGGGACTGCAAGTCTTCAATGCTCATAACTATGCCCCGCTCTCAGCCCATCCCGCACGCGGTGGGCAATCTCGAGGAACTCCGGGGTCTCGCGGATATC
>NZ_DDHH01000093.1:33229-33377 GCF_002338015.1 Rhizobium sp. UBA1881 | reverse complement strand
GACGACGATCTTGGTCGACAGGTAGACCGCCTCGGGGATCGAGTGGGTGACGAAGCAGATGGTCTTGTTGGTGCGCGCCCAGAGCTTCAGCAGTTCCTCGTTGAGGTGGTCGCGGACGATTTCGTCCAGCGCGCCGAAGGGCTCGTCC
>NZ_DDHH01000093.1:0-32948 GCF_002338015.1 Rhizobium sp. UBA1881 | reverse complement strand
GCCGAAGGGCTCGTCCATCAGAAGCAGGTCGGCGTCGAAGGCGAGCGCGCGGGCGATCGAGGCGCGCTGCTGCATGCCGCCGGAGAGTTGCCAGGGGAACTTCTTCTCGAAGCCGGTCAGGCCGACGAGATCGAGCGCCTCGGCGATGCGCTTCTGCCTTTCATCGGCCGGGTAGTTCATGATCTCCAGCGGCAGCGCGATGTTCTTGTCGATGGTGCGCCATGGATAGAGCGCCGGCGACTGGAAGACATAGCCGTAGGCGCGCGCCTTGCGGGCGTCCTCCGGCGTCATGCCGTTGACTGTGATATCGCCCGAGGTCTTCTTCTCAAGATCGGCTATGACGCGCAGGAAGGTGGTCTTGCCGCAGCCCGATGGGCCGATGAAGGAGACGAAGTCGCCCTTGCGGACATCGAGGTTGACGTTGCTCAGCGCATGCACCGGCGCGTCATTGGCCTGGTAGGTGAGACACAGATCCTTGGCGGATACGACGGAGGCAGCTTGCGTCAATGCGGATCGATCCTGTTTTCCCCGCGCGGCGGCGGTTTGCGTGATATCATGGGCGGCGGTTTGGGCCGCGCCGGCAAGCTTTGAGGAGGACGACGATGGATGCGACATCAAAACCGACCTGCCATATCGTGCGCCCCGACCATTCCTACGACGGAAAGCAGGGGCTGAGCTATTTCCAGGGTATTGCCGCCGAGACGGTCGGCGCCAAGGGCATCTGCATGCATCTTCTCACCATCCCGCCCGGCGTGCGCGCCAAGGCGCATCTGCACGAGGCGCACGAGACGGCGATCTACATGCTGTCGGGCGAGGCGCACACCTGGTACGGCGACGACCTCGAGCATCATGTCGTCGTGCATGCCGGCGAGCTGTTCTACATCCCCGCCGGCGTGCCGCACCTGCCCGCCAATCTCAGCAGCACGCCCTGTACGGCGATCATCGCGCGCACCGATCCCAACGAGCAGGAGAGCGTCGTGTTGCTGCCGGAGCTGGATGGGAACGTGCCGGTGTGATGTCACTTGCATAGTGGCAGCGGCCCCCACTTTATGCCGGCATCCGAGGTGAAGCCGATCGTGTAGCCTTTTGGGCCATAGGTGATCTTTGCCGTGTCCTCGCTTGCCGCTTCTTCGCCCTCGGCCTCGCAGGAGACCTTGGCGGTGAAGTTCTTGCCCTCGGTTTTCAGCACCTTCTCGATGGTGCAGGCGGAGGCCGCCGTGGTGATGGCTTCCGATGTCAGCAGGAAGAAATTTTCCGATCCGGTGGATTCGCCCGACTTGGCATAGGCGCATCCGTCCTTGTTGCCGTAGCTCCCCTTGATCGGCAAGGTTTCGGCGCTTGCCGCGAAGGTCAGCGCGGCCAGCGAAACGAGAGTAAGAATCAGCCTGCCGCGCGCCATCGATCACACTCCGCTTGCCGGAATGCCTGATCGCTCGACCTTGCGCGGCGCGGTGATTTCCTTCCAGGTCGAGAGCGCCTTCGAGACGGCGGTGACCGGTTCGCGCTTGACGAACTCGCCATGGCCCTCGCGGGTCTTCATCGTCTCCTCTTCGACCACGACAACGCCGCGGCTCAGCGTATAGCGCGGCAGGCCGGTGACCTGCTTGCCCTCGAAGACGTTGTAATCGATCGCCGACTGCTGGCTTTTCGCCGAAATCGTCTTGGAGCGCTTCGGGTCCCAGACCTCGAGGTCTGCATCGGCGCCGACGAGGATGGCGCCCTTGCGGGGGTAGATGTTGAGGATCTTGGCGATGTTCGTCGAAGTGACGGCGACGAATTCGTTCATCGTCAGGCGGCCGGTGTTGACGCCGTAGGTCCAGAGCATCGGCATGCGGTCCTGCAGGCCGCCGGTACCGTTCGGGATCTTGGTGAAATCGCCGACGCCGTAACGCTTTTGGTCGGTGGTGAAGGCGCAGTGATCGGTGGCGACGACCTGTAGCGAGCCGGAGGCGAGGCCGGCCCAGAGTGAGTCCTGGTGCTGCTTGTTGCGGAAGGGGGGCGACATGACGCGGCGGGCGGCATGGTCCCAGTCCTTGTCGAAATACTCGGTTTCATCGAGCGTCAGGTGTTGGATCAGCGGTTCGCCATAGGCGCGGATGCCCTTCTGGCGGGCGCGGCGGATGGCTTCATGCGCCTGTTCGCAGGAGGTGTGGACGATATAGACGGGGCAGCCGGCCATGTCGGCGATCATGATGGCGCGGTTGGTGGCCTCGCCCTCGACTTCGGCCGGGCGGGAATAGGCATGCGCCTCTGGGCCGCTATTGCCTTCGGCGAGCAGCTTCGCGGACATGGAGGCGACGACGTCGCCGTTTTCGGCGTGGACGAGCGGTAGCGCGCCAAGTTCGGCGCAGCGCTGGAAGGAAGCGAACATCTCGTCGTCGTTCACCATCAGCGAGCCCTTGTAGGCCATGAAGTGCTTGAAGGTGTTGATGCCCTTGTCCTGAACGATCGTCTTCATTTCGTTGAAGACCTGCTCGCTCCACCAGGTGATCGCCATGTGGAAGGAATAGTCGCAATTGGCGCGGGTGGACTTGTTGTCCCACATGGTGAGCGCTTCGAGCAGCGACTGGCCGGGGGCGGGAAGGGCGAAGTCGACCACCATAGTGGTGCCGCCGGCAAGGGCCGCGCGCGTGCCGCTGTCGAAGTCGTCGGAGGAATAGGTGCCCATGAAGGGCATTTCGAGATGGGTGTGCGGATCAATGCCGCCGGGCATGATGTAGCAGCCGGTGGCGTCAAGCGTCTCTGTTCCGGAAAGGTTGGGCCCGATCTCGACGATCTTGCCGCCATCGACCTTCACATCCGCCTTGTAGGTCAGGTCAGCGGTGACGATGGTGCCGTTCTTGATGACTGTGCTCATTGGTCGGGTTCCCTGTTTTTATGAGACGGGGCACCGTTCACGGTGCCGTCGCGCCGTGTCCAGCAGTCTAATGAATATGAAATACGCCTTCCGGAAAATGCTTGTCGAAGGCTGGTTCAGGTCTCGACGAGATCGAGCCTGCGCTCGACGCGCTCAAGGCGTTCATCGATGCGATCGACGCGCCGTGAGATGCTCGCATATTGCTGTTCAAGAAAGCCAAGCCGCTCCTTGGTTTCGAGATGATATTGGGTGTGCGATCCGAGCGTTTCCTGAATCCGCTTGAGCGTTTCGTAAATAAGCTCGTTGGTGACCTTGTCTGACATTGCTCAATCCCTTTGAGACCGAAGGGCAGGTGATAAGCGTTGCCGCTAGCTTTCGACGAGATCCAGCCGCTTCTCGATGCGCAGGACGCGCTCGTCGAGGCGGTCAAGCCGTGTCGAAATGGTCGCATACTGATGTTCGAGGCTGCCGAGGCGCTGCTTGACCACTTGCATGTCGTCGGAAAGTCGTTCGACCGTGCCGCGGATGGCACGCAAATGCTCAAGGATGAGGTTGTCAGACGACATGCACCAGCCTCCGTTGGCGGGAACTCATCTTCTAAACATAGCAACTGCAACATCATCCCACAATCTCCTTGCCCAATGCCTTACTCAGCATCGACCGAGGATTTGACTGTAGAGGAAATGCTCGCTTGCGGGCGCCGCTAGCTTTCGACGAGATCCAGCCGCTTTTCGATACGCAGTATGCGGTTGTCCATTCTGTCGAGGCGGTTGGACAGGATCGCATAGTTGCCGTTGAGCAGGGCAACCTGACTTTCGATCTGACCGAGGCGACCCTTGATTTCGATGAGGTCGTCCGAGTGACGATCCTGCGTGGCGCGGATCGCGCGCAGATGTTCAAGGACGAGGTTTTCTGTAGAGGAAGACATGCAATGGTCTCCGCGAGTTCAGCCGGTATCAAATATAGCGGCTGCATGGTCATCCGACAATCTCCGCCGTCTCCACCACCGCGTGGAACAGCACGTCCGCGCCGGCCGAGGCCCACTCCTTGGAGATCTCCTCCGCCTCGTTGTGGCTGAGGCCGCCGACGCAGGGGCACATGACCATGGTTGCCGGCGCCACCTTGGCGGCCCAGCAGGCGTCGTGGCCGGCGCCGGAGATGATGTTCATGTGGCTGTAACCGAGACGGTCGGCGGCGTTGCGGACGGCGTCCACCAGTTTCGGGTCGAAGGTGACTGGGTCGAAATGGCCGACGGCCTCGACCGAACAGCCGACGCCGAGGGCTTCGCAAATCTTGGCGGCCTCTGCCTCGATCGTCGCGCGCATGCGGTCGAGTTTGGTCTGGTCGGGAGTGCGGATGTCGACGGTGAAGACGACCTTGCCGGGAAGCACGTTTCGTGAGTTCGGCGAGAAGAAGACCTGGCCGACGCCGCCGACGGCGCCTGGCTGTTCGCCCATCGCCACGGCCTGCACCATTTCCATGATGCGCGACATAGCGAGCCCGGCATTGACGCGCAGGTTCATCGGGGTGGAGCCGGTGTGGGCTTCGCGGCCTGTCAGCGTGAATTCCAGCCACCAAAGGCCCTGGCAGTGGGTGACGACGCCGATCTGCTTGCTTTCGGCTTCGAGGATCGGTCCCTGCTCGATGTGATATTCGAAATAGGCGTGCATCTTGCGAGCGCCCACCTCTTCTTCGCCGAGCCAGCCGATGCGCTTCAGCTCGTCGCCATAGGTCTTGCCCTCGGGGTCCTTGCGGGAATAGGCGTAGTCGATGTCGTGGACGCCGGCGAAGACGCCGGAGGCGAGCATGGCGGGGGCGAAGCGGGCGCCTTCCTCGTTTGCCCAGTTGGTGACGACGATGGGGTGCTTCGTCTTGATGCCCATGTCGTTCATCGTGCGAACGACCTCGAGCGCGGCCAAGACGCCGAGCACGCCGTCATACTTGCCGCCGGTCGGCTGCGTATCCAGATGCGAGCCGACATAGACGGGGAGCGCTTCGGGATCGGTGCCGGGGCGGGTCGCGAACATCGTGCCCATCTTGTCGACGCCCATGGTCATGCCGGCTGCGTCGCACCATGTCTTGAAGAGGCTGCGTCCTTCGGCATCGGCGTCGGTCAGCGTTTGGCGGTTGTTGCCGCCCGCGATCCCCGGGCCGATCTTCGCCATGTCCATGAGACTGTCCCAGAGACGGTCCCCGTTGACGCGCATGTTCTCGCCTGGTGCTGCCACCATATCCGTATTCCTCACCAGTTTTTATGCGGCGCATGCGTCAGCATGTCCGCTTGTTCCCGTGGTCAGTTTCAGCGCCTTGTTTGTTTTATTGGCGTCTGAAAATCGTCAGTTGCCTTTGATTTGCTTCTGACGGATAATTTGACCGACTGGTAAACATTACAACTTCCGGCGTCGGGCTCAAGGCGAAAATCAGGAAAAATACAGACAAAATTCAGGGCATATGCCCGGTTTTTCGGCAGCGGATCGCCGCTGTTTAAAGTTGACTGAAATAGTTGAATTTGAAAGAGAAAAATTAGCGACATGGCGATACCGAGAGCTGCGAAAACACAGCGGCGTACCCGCATCCAGGAGGAGAAAGAGGAACAGATCCTGGAAGCGGCGCTCGATGTGTTTTCGGTGAGCGGTTTTCGTGGCTCGACGATCGACCAGATCGCCGAGGTGGCGGGCATGTCGAAGCCCAATCTGCTCTATTATTTCCGCACCAAGGAAGCGATGCACCGGGCGCTGATCGACCGCGTGCTGTTCACCTGGCTTGAGCCGCTGCGCGCTTTCAATGCGCAAGGCAATCCCGAGAGCGAGATCCGCGGCTATATCCGCCGCAAGCTTGAAATGGCCCGGGATTTTCCGCGCGAGAGCCGCCTGTTCGCCAATGAGGTGCTGCAGGGCGCGCCGCATATCGAGGATGAGCTGAAGGGACCGCTGAAGGAACTGGTCGACGAGAAGGCCGCGGTCATCCGCGCCTGGGCCAAGGCCGGCAAGATCGTCAAATGCGATCCCTACCACCTGATCTTCTCGATCTGGTCGACGACGCAGCATTACGCCGACTTCGACGTGCAGGTGCGCGCCGTGCTCGGGCAGGGGCAATCAGGCGAGGGGCGGTTCGAGGACGCGGCGCGGTTTCTCGAACAGCTCTTCGTGGATGGTCTCAGCGTGCGGACAAACCAGCCGGCGTCATGATTTGACGATCGGCGTCATGCGCGACAAAGCGCTTGCGACGCTCTCGATCGTATAAGGCTTCTGCAGCAGATTGGCGCCGAGCGCGCCATAAGCCTGCGATACCCCTTCGCCATAACCCGTTGCCAGGATCAGCGGCACGCCCTTCGCCGCCAGCCTTTCGGCGACGGCGATGCTCGTTTCCTCGCCGAGATGGACGTCGAGAACGGCCAAGTCGAAATTGCGGCTGTCGATGACCGCCAAGGCGTTCGAGACATTCGGGGCAAGCGACACGCTATGGGCGCCGAGTTGCAGGAAGATGTCTTCTCCATCCATGGCAATGATGAGATTGTCCTCGACGAGCAGGATGTCGAGCCCGTCCAGTGGCCGGTCCTTGATCGTCTCCAGAATGGCCTTGGCCGATTGCAGCGATTGTTCCGGCAGCAGAGAGACCGCGCCATCGGCGAAGGTCGCGAACTTCTCGGGGATCAGGAAATGTGCCTCAAGGCCTTCAGGTTCATAGCGCACGTCCGCCTGGCCGCCGAGCTCATAGGGGATCGAGCGGCGGATGATCGTGGTGCCGAAGCCCTGGCGAGTCGGCTGCTTGACGGGCGGGCCATCGCTTTCGCGCCAGTGGATGACGAGATTGCCGGCGTCGTCCTTGTGCCAATCGACCCCGACGGTGCCGCTGTCGCAGAGGCTGCCGTATTTGGCGCTGTTGGTCACCAGTTCGTGGAACACCAGCGCCGATATCGAAAACGCCTGAGGTGCCAGCAGCACTTCCGGCCCGTTCATGATGATGCGCGCGGCATTCGGGCCGAGATAGGCGGCGGCTTCGGCCTGGAGCAGGGCCCGCAGCGGCGCCGGCGCCCAGTGGTCGCGGGTGATCTGGTCGTGCGCGCGCGACAGCGCCTGCACGCGACCTTCGAGATGGCCGATGAACTCGTCGGTGCTGTCAGTCGTGCCGCGCGACTGGCGGATCAGGCCGCTGATGAGGCTCAATATGTTGCGCACGCGGTGGTTCAGCTCGGCGATCAGCAGTTCCTGCCGTTCGTTGGCCTGTTGGCGCACGGCGTTGGCTTCATCCGTCAGCCGCAGCACGACCTCGATCAGCGTGACGCGAATGGTTTCGGCAACGCGGCGTTCGGCGGCCGAGAAGGGCTGCGAGTGCTGGCGCACCAGCTCGGACCAGGTCTCGAAGCTCTTGCGCGGCGTCAGGCGCGGACCGTTCGGGCCGTATTCGACAGGCTTGTGCGGATCGCCCGCCCAGCGCACGGAGCGCACGATCTCCTGGCGGAAGAGAACCACGTAGTCGCGCGGCGAGCGCGAGATCGGGATGGCGATCAGCCCGGCCACGATGTCGCCGGACATCGTCCCCGGCCATGTCTCCGCGATGCTGTCGGTCGAAAACACGCGGCCGGCGGAGTTGCGGTTGAGGACGCGGACGAGCTCGCCGAATTCGGTCTGCGACGGCGTGATGCCGTTCAGCGCCGAGCGGCCGTTGATCCAGACGCCGATGCCATCGGCCGGGATCGCGTCGGCCAGCGCGTCGATCAGCCAGGAGGGATCGTCGAGCAGGCTGGCATTGTCGGCGACCGAGGTCAGCAGCCGGTCGGCGATCTGGCGGGCCTTGGTTTCGAACTCGAGCGCAAGCCGCCGCTCGCGGCTCTCCAGCCGTGACGCGAACATCTGGCCAAACAGTTCCGATGTCGTGCGCCGCTCGAAGGAGGGCAGGCGGGCGGAATAGTGATGGCAGGCGAACAGGCCCCAGAGCTTGCCGTCGACGACGATCGAGATCGACAGCGAGGCGCCGACGCCCATGTTTTTCAGATACTCGATGTGGATGGGGGATACCGAGCGCAGGATCGACATGGAAAGATCGAGCGAGCGTCCATGCGCATCGATCTCCGGCACCAGAGGCACATTGACGGCGTCGATGTCAGCGATGATGCGGAAGAGATTGCGGGTGTAGAGCGCACGCGCCTGCACGGGAATGTCTGAGGCCGGGTAATGCAGGCCAAGGAACGAGCCGATGCCGGCACGCGCTGCTTCCGCCACCACTTCGCCGGCGCCGCTTTCGTCGAAACGGTAGACCATCACGCGGTCGAAGCCGGTCAGCGCGCGGGCCTGGCGGGCGCCTTCACGGAAGAAGGCTTCCAGCGTTTCGGCCTGGTCGAGACGGCCCATCATGCTGCGGATCGACACCGGCGAGCCGCCTTGCGCACCCTCCTGCGAGGGCTCGGCCTCGATCACCACATGCTCGTCGCTCATGTGGATGGCGATATCGAAAAGCGGGCCGCCTTCGGAAAGCTCGATGCCGAAGAGGCGTTCCACCACGTCGGGGCCGCGCATGATGCTCAGCCGGTTGCGCAGCGTGTGCATGGTCTTGCCGCTGATCACGCGCGAGACAGGCTGGCCGATGATCTCATCGCAGGCGATGCCGACGAACTGTTCGAGATTGGCGGAGGCGCGCGCCACCATCCAGTCCGATGAGACGACAAGCAGAAAGCCGAAAGGCTGGATGGCGCCCAGGCGATGGATGGGTTCGCGGTCGCAGTTGGTGAGGTCGACCTTGCCGAAATTCTCGCTCGAATTCTCGCTCACGATGGACGATGCTCCCGATCATACGGGGCAGCGTCTGCCATCGGGAGAACTGGAAAAACGTCTGCCGCTGCGTGGCAATCGCTGGTGTGGGCGCGAAGCGCGCTGCAAGGGGGCATGCTGTGGGATTTCCAGTTTTCGGTTCGGGACGCGAGATAAATCTCTAATGAGCAGGATTGAAAATATGCGTCAAGCTATCCGGATTTCCACCCGCCGGGCAGGAAATTTCACAGCATCAAGGACTTCGCCTGTTTGCGCGCGGTTTTCTGCCTGATCTCGTAGACCTGCCGGACCTCATGTCTTCGCTGGTCTCGCCTGTCATTCGATGGGATTTCCGAGAGCCAGGCGATGGCTATGTCCGTGAACTCTGTGTCGGCGGGGATGAGGAGGTCGGTCTCATCGAGCTGCTTGCGGATGCAGCCGCGATCAAAGGCAATCACGTCGTTTCCGGCCGCCTTTGCCTCGAAGACGACCAGGGGCTGGGCCTCGTTGGCGTAGGTTGTCGGGAAGACGAAGACGTCGATATCTCGGTAGAACTTCGCCTTGTCGTCGCCAAGCACGCGGCCGCGATAATCCAGCGCGCCCGCGAATTCATTCAGCGCCAAGTCTATCATGGCGCGGTCGGCGCTGTCAGTCGCCGGGCCGGCGAGGACGGCGCGGATCGGCAATCCCTGCAGGATCGCCTGTCGCAGCAGATCGAGAAACGTCTCCAGTCCCTTGGCGCGGCTGAGGTTGCTGAGCATGCCGATGGTCAGCGGGCGGGCGGGGATCGCTGCGTCCTCGCTCTGCGGCGGTACGAAGGCGGCGTTGGAGATGATGGCGGTGTGCAGGCGCCGGTCATAGGTGTCGGTGAAGCGGTCGCGCATCATGCCGCAGAGAAAGACATGGGTGAGGTCGGGAGCGGCGAGCGCCAGGATGGCGCGCATGGTGAAGCTCGGCTGGTCGACATAGCGAAAGCTGTGGTGGTGAAGGTAGGTCGGGTAGGCGAAGAGCCGGGCGAACGCCACCAGCAGCAGCGTGTAAAGCTGGCCGAAGCCGCCGTCGCAGGCCAGATAGCAGGCCTTGTCGGCATGTCCGCGCTCGCGTGCGAGACCGGCGAGCGCGGCGAATACCCGGACAACCTTTGCCGGATGCCGCCAGAGGCGGGAACCGCCTGCTGGTGGCGAGAGGTTGCTGGTGACGACGGTGTGGTCTTCCAATAGCAGGTCCACCATCGCCGCCGTGGCAAAGGAGAAGCCGTGAAGCGGCGGCGGCAGCGGGCCGATGGCAACGATATGACGGGTCATGCGGGCCACCTCTCCAGCCTGCGATGACTATGCGCGCCGGCGCGGAAAACTCAATCTCCCCGTTCGGCGCATATGCCCGCCGCTATGCTGTTGCGTTGGGCGCTCCGGTTTCGAAATCGAAGCCTTCGTCCGCCCAGCCGGTCATGCCGCCGATCATTACCTTGACCCGGTAGCCGAGCCTTGCGAGGCGAAGGGCCGCCTTGTCGGTGCCGTTGCAATGCGGGCCGGCGCAATAGACGACGAAGAGGGTGTCCGATGGCCACGCGGACATGCGGTGCGCGGTCATCTTCCCGTGCTGCAGGTTCTGGGCGCCGGGCACATGCGACAGGGCGAACATGGCGGGAGAGCGGACGTCGAGGAGGACGAAGTCGATGCGTCCTGATGCAAGCGAGGCGTGAACGTCCCAGCAATCGGTCTCGAAGGCGAGCTTGCGGGCGTAGTAGGCGGCGATTGCCTCCGGTGCTGCGGCCGGGGTTTCGGCGACGTAGCTTGGTGCCACGGGGTGGATTGTGGGCTGCTGTTCGGGGATCATGTCGGGCATCGAGGTCTCCTGTCGTTGTTGTTGCCGCAGAAGATGCGCGATGATAGATGTTCGCGAAACTGGCCATAATGACGACTGGCGTAAAGATCATGCCAAATACCGCCGCGCTATCAGGACCCAAGGTTGCCGCGCTCGTCTATGACGGTCTGTGCACCTTCGAATTCGGCATCGCCTATGAGGTCTTCGGTTTGCCGAGACCGGAGATGGGGGCGAACTGGTATCGCTTTCGCGCCTGCGGTGTGGAACCAGGCCCCCTTCGCGCGGCCGGTGGGTTGAGCGTGACTGTCGATGGTGGTCTCGACGATCTCGAGGATGCCGATCTGATCGTCGTTCCCGGCTGGCGGGCGATCGATGCGCCGGTGCCGGATGCGCTGATAAAGGCGTTGCGGGCGGCGCATGGGCGTGGGGCGCGGATCATGTCGCTATGCTCAGGTGTTGCTGTTCTGGCCGCCTCGGGATTGCTTGCAGGCAAGCGGGCGACGACGCACTGGCGCTATGTCGCTTCCGTGGCCGAGCGTTATCCCGAGATCGGGCTCGATGCCGATGTGCTCTACATGGACGAGGGGCGGATGCTGACGGCGGCGGGCAGTGCCGCCGGCATCGATCTCTGCCTGCATGTGGTGCGCGGCGATTTCGGCGCGGAGGCGGCCAATTCGGTCGCCCGGCGCCTCGTCGTGCCGCCGCATCGCGAGGGCGGGCAGGCGCAGTTCATCCGCGCTCCCGTGCCGCTGCCGCGCGAAGGCGTGCGGCTCGGGCCGCTCATCGAATGGATGCGGGCGCGGCTGAACGAGGAACAGCCGATCAGCCTGCTTGCGGCCAAGGCGGGGATGAGCCAGCGCACCTTCCAGCGCCGTTTCGAGGCAACGACGGGATCGAGCGTCGGCGAATGGTTGCTTGCAGAGCGGCTGCGACATGCGCGCGAACTCCTGGAGCGAAAGGGTGAGGCATCGCTCGACGACATCGCCACCGCTTGCGGCTTCGGAACGCCGGCAACGATGCGGCATCACTTTCGTCGGCGGCTGGGGACCAGCCCGGGGGCTTATCGGAAGGTGTTTTCGGGTGGCGTTACGGATGCGAGCCGGGGCGATAGGGCTTGACGTTGATGTCGTTCTCGCGCTTGCGGGCCTGAGCAATGTCGAAGCTGTTTTGCATGCGCATCAGCGTATCCATGGAAAGCCCGAACGCCTTCTCGAACCGCAGCGCCATTTCCGGCGAGAGCGATGCCCTCTCGTTGAGCAGGGCGGAAAGGGCAGGGCGGGTCACGCCGAGGACGCGCGCGGCATCTGTGACCGAAAGCGCGAGCTCTTCCAAGACCTCGTGCTTCAGAAAGTCGCCGGGATGTGCGGGGCTCTTCACGCGAATACCAAGTGCGTCCGTCATGGGGTCATTCCTAGTGATAGTCTTCGTAGTTCAGATCGATAATCTCGATCTCCGCGTTGTCGATACGAAATGTAAGCCGCCAGTTCTTGGTGACAAACAGGCTCCAGGTGCCTTTCCGGCCGCCTGTGAGTTGGTGCGCTTTCCAGCTTGGAATAGCCCTTAGCTCGTCTTCCGTCTGCATATCCTGCAGATAAGAAATCATGCGGCGCAGCTTGGCCACGACAGCCGGCTGGAGGCCGGACGCGTCGTCATCGACGACGAACCGTCGAAGGCCTTTATGCAGAATATTCCGTATCCTCATGAGGACATATAATCACAAAGCCGCAAACTGTAAAGTGTCGCTTTACAGTTTGCGGCTTTGTATTCTGATGACTGGACTTGCTTACTCCGCGGCCTGCCTTGCCATCGGGTTGTTCGGGTGCGTCGTCCAGTTGGCGTAGTTGGGGTCGACGGTCTTGCCGGTGCGCTCGTCGAGGCTGCCGACAGGTAGCTGCTCCATGGTGATGCAGTTTTCGACGGGACAGACGTTGACGCAGAGGTTGCAGCCGACGCATTCGTCTTCCATCACCTCGAAGTGCCTGACGCCGTTGACGAACTGCGTGATCGCCTGGTGCGAGGTGTCCTCGCAGGCGATGTGGCAGCGGCCGCACTTGATGCAGGCGTCCTGGTCGATCTTGGCCTTGGCGATGTAGTTGAGGTTCAGATACTGCCAGTCCGAGACATTGGGCACGGCGCGGCCGGTAATGTCGTCGAGGTTGCGGTGACCCTTGGCGTCCATCCAGTCGGAGAGGCCGGAGATCATCTCCTGGACGATCTTGAAGCCGTAGGTCATCGCCGCCGTGCAGACCTGCACGTTGCCGGCGCCGAGCACCAGGAACTCGGCCGCGTCGCGCCAGGTGGTGACACCGCCGATGCCCGAGATCGGAAGGCCCTGGGTTTCCGGATCGCGAGCGATCTCGGCCACCATGTTGAGCGCGATCGGCTTGACCGCCGGGCCGCAATAGCCGCCATGGCTGCCGCGTCCGTCGATCGAGGGTTCCGGCGAGAAGGTGTCGAGATTGACCGAGGTGATCGAGTTGATCGTGTTGATCAGCGACACCGCGTCAGTGCCGCCGGCTTTCGCGGCGCGGGCAGGCTTCCTGATGTCGGTGATATTAGGCGTGAGCTTGGTGATGACTGGCATGCGGGTGTACTGCTTGCACCAGCGCACCACCATTTCGATATATTCAGGCACCTGGCCGACGGCGGCACCCATGCCGCGCTCGGACATGCCGTGCGGACAGCCGAAGTTGAGCTCGATGCCGTCGGCGCCGGTTTCTTCCACCAGCGGCAGGATCGCCTTCCAGCTTTCCTCCTCGCAGGGAACCATGATCGAGGCGATCAGCGCGCGGTCCGGCCAGTTCATCTTCACCTGCTTCATTTCGCGCAGGTTGGTGTAGAGGTCTCGGTCGGTGATGAGCTCGATGTTGTTCAAGCCGAGCAGGCGGCGATCGGCGCCCCAGATCGCGCCGTAGCGCGGGCCGTTGACATTGACGACGGGTGGGCCTTCCTCGCCCAGCGTCTTCCAGACCACGCCGCCCCAGCCCGCCTTGAAGGCGCGCTCGACGTTGTAGGCCTTGTCTGTCGGCGGCGCCGAGGCGAGCCAGAAGGGGTTCGGCGATTTGATGCCGACGAAATTGTTGCGGAGATCAGCCATGGTTCACTCTCCCCTTCAGGCGACGGCAACGGCCGGCTGCGCATCGGCGGCCAGCATGCGGTGAATGGATTCGGCGGCGTCGCGGCCATTGGCGACAGCCGAGACGGTGAGGTCGTCGCCCCCGAAGACGCAGTCACCGCCGGCCCAGACGCCGTCAAGCGAGGTGCGGCCTTCGGCATCGACGACGATGCGTCCGGATTCCAGACGCAGGCTTCCAAGGCTCGACGAGACGAGGGCCTGGCCGATCGCCTTGAAGATCTGGTCGGCGGCAATGACGCCGGTTTCGCCCGTGGTCGCCAGGCGGCCTTCCGACAGCGTGGTGTATTCGACCTCGAGCGCCGCGACCTTGCCGTCCTGCGCAAGGATCGCCTTCGGCGCCAGCCAGTGGCGGATGATGACGCCCTTGGAAGTTGCGAGATCCTGCTCGAACTCGGAGGCGTTCATATGCTCCTTGCCGCGGCGATAGCAGATGGTCACTTCCTCGGCGCCCAGAAGCTTTGCCTGCACGGCGGCGTCGATGGCGGTCATGCCGCCGCCGAGCACGATGACGCGGCGGCCGATGGCGATGTCGGCCTTGTTGTCGGTCTGGCGCAGCGCGGCGATGAAATCGACAGCGTCGTCGACGCCCGCGAGATTTTCGCCCTCGACGCGGAGCGCGTTGACTCCCGATAGACCGATGCCGAGGAAGACGGCGTCATATTGCGACTGCAGGTCGGCGAGCTGGAAGTCGCGGCCGAGCAATTGCCCGTGCTGGACCTCTATACCGCCGATCGAGAGCACATAGTCGACTTCCTTCTGCGCGAAGCCATCGACGGATTTATAGGTGGCGATGCCGTATTCGTTGAGGCCGCCGGATTTCGGCTTGGCGTCATAGATCACGACCTCGTGGCCCTTGACGGCAAGACGATGCGCGGCGGCAAGGCCGGCCGGGCCGGCGCCGACGACGGCGATCTTCGTTCCTGATGCGGCGGCGCGAGTGTAATACTGCTTGCCTGATTGCATGGCCGCATCGGTGGCGTAGCGCTGCAGGCGGCCGATCTCGACGGGGCGTTCCTCGGCCGTGTTGCGCACACAGGCCTGCTCGCAGAGTTCTTCGGTGGGACAGACGCGGGCGCACATGCCGCCCAGGATGTTCTGGTCGAAGATGGTCTTCGCGGAGCCGAGGGGATTGCCAGTCGATATCTGCCTGATAAAGAGCGGGATATCGATGGCGGTGGGACAGGCCGTCATACAGGGCGCGTCATAACAGAAATAACAGCGGTCGGAGGCGACCAAAGCCTCGTGTTTGTCGAGGCGCGGGTGAAGATCGGAGAAATTCTTGTCATACTCGGCGGGCGAAAGCCGGCCAGCATGAATCCCAGTGTCCAGACGTTCCATTGAAGTTCCCTCATTATAGGTAAACGGCCAGTGGAACGAAGCGTAACTCAGGATAAAAAATTTATCAAACGGTAAAATTTTAGCATGGAGCGGGCTTGGTAGCGGGCGTATGCTGCTGTTTGGGAACGGTTTTTCGATTCTGGGTTGATTGCTGCCAAGTTGCTCAGTGGGCGCTTGCGGCCGCGCCGATCTTCACAGTGGAAGAATAATTGAAAAAATCAGAGATTTTTCGTGAAGGGCGGGAACCATTCCTCGCATAGCCCGTTATGGCGATATCCGAATGGTGATCGCATCGACCCAAAAATGCGCGCCCCCAAACCACCTTCGGATCACACTCACGGTCCCCTCCCGGTGAGTGAAAACAGCCGGTGCGCCGCCCTCGCACTGGCTGTTTTCTTGTGCACGGTATTCAATAAAAATCGATGGAAGGTCAGCTTGTGACGGTCAGACGCCGCCGACCTGCTGCGGCGCGCGCTTGAGGATCTCGAATTCCGTGTCGGGTATCAGGAGGTGATACTCGATGCGGCCGGGCGTCAGGCGCAGATCGGCCTTGCCATTGACCGACGAGGGCACGACGCGCTCAAGCACGATGCGGCCGAAGCTGTTGTCGCTGAATTCGTGAACTTCGTCGTTGGGCAGCGTTTCGGTCCAGGTGAAGCTGATCGCCTTGCGGTCGCCGTGCGTGGTCTCCTGACAGTCGAGCGCGATCTCGGGTGCGCCGCCGGCAATGGCGCCGAAGGTCGCCGAATTGACGATCAACTCGTGCAACGCGAGGCCGACATGAACCGCGGCGTTCGGCGTAAGGTGAACATTCAGCCCGGTGACGGGCAGGGGGCCGGCGCTCTCCGGCCAATAGGGGGCGAACTGCTTGCGGGTGAGTTCGAAGAGGAAGGCGCCGCGCCAGCTACTGTCGGTGATAAGGTCCTGCGAGTTCGACAGCGACTGGAGCCGGCCGCGGAATTTCACGAGGAAGCTGTCGAGAGACAGCGTGTTGCGGGCGGTCTGCGTGGCGATGCCCTGGATGATGGCAAGCAGGTTTTTCGAGCGGTGCGAGAGTTCGCGCAGGAGCGATTTCAGCACCTTCTCGCGGTGTCTGGTCTCGGTGATCTCGGTGATAATAGACAGCAGGCCGATCTCGTGTCCGAGCGTGACGCGCTGCACCTTGATTTCGTAGGTGCGCATCTCGCCGTCGATGGCGATGTCGGCTTCCGTGCTGGCCGGCGTGCCGGTTTCCAGCGCCTTGCGCTTCAGTGTTTCGAGATTGCGTGCGTGGACTTCGCCGAACATGTCGGCGTCGCTGCCGCCGGGGAGTACGGCGTGTTCAAGATGCGCGGGGAGGTTCTCGGCGTAGACGATGCCGAGGTCGGGATCCTGATAGACAACGGCGATGCCGGCGCTCGCGAGCGCCCGCTCCATCAAGAGCTCTTTGCCTTCCAATGCGAAGGGCGTGCCGGCCAATGGTCCAGTCCTCTTCACCCAGCCGCCTTTCCTTCAATCCGTTTATGCCGCCAGCAGACCCTAAAGTCCGCCCACCGCTTCTTTTTAGAGGCAAGCGCTAGATAAAATCTTAATATCCGGGGAGCGCTGCAGATGGACTGGAACGCTCCCCCTTTCGCATTGTTCCGCAATGGCTGAAATATAGCGTCAGGCGGCTGCCTTCGTGCTTTCGTTGAAGAAAAGCGCCTGGCTGATCAGAGCTTTGACCATGTCAGGGTTGAATGGCTTGGTGACGAGGAAGGTCGGCTCGGGACGCTCACCGGTCAGAAGGCGCTCGGGGAAGGCGGTGATGAAGATCACCGGAACGCTCGAGGTCTTCAGGATGTCGTTGACCGCGTCGATACCCGAGCTGCCGTCGGCAAGCTGGATGTCGGCGAGAACCATGCTCGGCTTGGTCTTGTTGTAGAGCGCCACGGCTTCCGTGTGGGTGCGGGCGATGCCGGTGACGCGGTGGCCCAGGCTCTCGACCATCTGCTCGATATCCATGGCGATCAGCGGTTCGTCCTCGATGATCATGATATCGGTCGCGACCTGGCGGGAAATCTCGCGCGACGCGCTGTCGAGCAGGTTCGCCACTTCGCTCTCTTCGCTGTCGAGAATTTCGGCGATTTCGCCGACGCGGAAATTTTCGACCGAGGCCAGGATGAAGGCCTGGCGGGCGCGCGGCGAGACCTTGCCGAGGTTGATGGTGGCGCGCTGCTCCCAGGCGTAAGGGGAGGAGGGCTCTGGAATCTGCACTGTCGAGGAACCAAACAGCGTCGTGAACAGTTTGTAGAGTGCGACGCGGTCGTTCGATGTGTCAGGGAAAATGGATATGTCGGCAATGATTGCCTCAAGCACTGCGGCGACATACGCGTCGCCTGATGTCTGTGTGCCGGTCAACGCCCGTGAATAGCGGCGCAGATAAGGAAGGTGCGGCGCAATTCGAGTAGAAAGTGTCATAGAAAGCTCCCATAAGCAGGGCCGAAAAACAGCTCCAGTGCATCGAGAACGCACACTACCTGAAAAAAGTTCCAGATGATCAGGAACTTTTTTTACCACCGCGCATTCTACTGCCCACGAGAAGGGGCTCATCGTAAACTGACCTGCGACACGACATGCATTCCGAGAGGGTTGTCCGGCGAGAATTCGACCGAGGCGGCGGGGTACCGGAATGAAGGTTTTCCCGCAGCGGTACACGAGGCTTAGAGACAACGGACAAGAAGTGAAAAGTTAATGACAAGCCGGAACAACGAAGACCTAGACGGCCAACGCGCTGAGTTACGTGCAAGCGACATCATGGATCCCAACAGCCAGATCGGGGTGCGTTTGAGGTCGCTTTACGCTGCCGTTCAGGAAGAAGCGATCCCCGATCGTTTCCTCGATCTCCTCGAAAAGCTCGACCAGGCCGAAATGGCCTCGGCCAAAGCAGCGAAGTGAAGGTCGATCGATGGACAAGCAGCAACCAAGCTTCAAACGCGAGCTCCTTTCGGCTCTCCCAAGCCTGCGCGCATTCGCCATCTCGCTGATCGGTCGTCATGACCGCGCCGATGATCTCGTGCAGGACACCATCATGAAGGCGTGGGCCAAGCAGGACCACTTCGAGATGGGCACCAACATGAAGGCCTGGCTCTTCACCATCCTTCGCAACGAGCTCTACAGCCAGATGCGCAAGGCGGGCCGCGAGATTCAGGACAGCGACGGCCTGTTCACCGAATCCATGGCCACGCACCCATCGCAATACGGCGCGCTCGACCTTCAGGACTTCAAGAAGGCGCTCGAGCAGCTGCCGAGCGACCAGCGCGAAGCGATCATTCTGGTCGGCGCATCGGGCTTCTCCTACGAGGAAGCTGCCGAAATCTGCGGCTGCGCGGTCGGAACGATCAAGAGCCGCGTCAATCGCGCCCGCCAGCGGCTGCAGGAAATGCTGCAGATCACCGGCGAGGCCGATTTCGGACCGGATGCGACTTCGTCGCCGCTGACCTCGAAGGCCTTCGCCTTCTGAGACTGTATTGATCGGACAAGGAAAAACCGGCTGACCCTTGCGGGCGCCGGTTTTTTTATGCGTTCAGCGAAAGCGGCATTGCGGTCAGTCGCGATCCTTCGAGGTGAAGAGATTGGCGGCGACCATGGCGGCAATGACGCCGGCGGTCAGCAGCGGCTGCGAGCGGATGATGCCGAGGCTTGCGGCGGCGGCCGTCTCGAACGCCTGCTTGCGTTCTTTTGCGCGCCGGGCCTCCTGGGCGTTCATCACCATCATGACGATCATCACGATGATGGCGATCAGAAGCGCGCAGGCCGCGAGGAAGAGTGCTGCTCCGACAGCGCCGTAAATGCCGGCAAGCCAGATCGCGCCGGCTGTGACGGCCAGTGCATAGGCGGTCAGCACGAAAATCGCGGCTATGGCAATGAAAATACCGTTGCGCTTGGTGCGCGCAACGGTGCGGTGAACACTCGTGCCTACCAGGAGGCTGAGGATCGGGAACAGCATCTAGCCTCCTTAGCGTCGTGCCAGGAGGGCAACGACCAGTCCGAATGCGGCAGCAGCGCCGATGGTGGCGACTGGGTGTCTGCGAACGGTGTCGCGCACTTCGGAAGCGCCGCGCAGATAACCATCCTGCAGGTCGCGCAGCAAGTCCTCGCTGCGGGCAACGAGATCTTCGTAGCCGGATGCCGCCTGGGCGCTGAGCTTGTCGCTCTGCTTGCGGGAGTTCTTGCTGATCAGCTTCGTCAGCGACGCGATTTCATCCTGGAGGGATGCGATCTGGTCCTCGACCGTTGCCTCGATGTTGTGGAGAGCGGCGCTGCCATTGCGACGGTGACGGCCGGACTGAAGGAAAGATGCCATGGTTTTCTCCATTGTTACGGCGCGGTTTCGCACCGCCTGGTTAAACACAGGATCAGAACGCAAGCTTGCATGAACACAGATGCCCGGCAATGACCCAAATCAATGGCTTAACGCGGGTTGTGGGCAAAAGGTTCCGCGCGTGATCAGCCGCCGACGGCGCTGTGGGCGAGCACGAATGGGGTCCCGTCGTCGGGCACCTTGTTGATGCGCAGCGGGCAGCCGAACACCGAGTGCATGGTCTCGTCGGTCAGCACCTCGTGCACCGTGCCGCGGGCCGCGAGACCGCCCTGCTGCATGAGGATGATCTGGTCGGCGAAGAGCGCCGTCAGGTTGAGATCGTGCATCACCGCGATGACGCCGCCGCCGGCGTCGCAGAAGGCGCGGGCAAGCCGCATGATCGTCAGCTGGTGGCTGATATCGAGGCTGGAGACCGGCTCGTCGAGCAGCAGCCAGCGCGGCTTGCCGTCGACGACGGGCTCGGAGATCTGGCAGAGCACGCGGGCAAGCTGCACACGCTGCTGCTCGCCGCCGGAAAGGTGCTGGTAGAAGCGTCCTTCGTAGCCATCGAGATCGACCGAAGACAGCGCCTTGGCTGCCGTCTGCTCGGCGCGTTCGGGATTGCGGTTCAGCCCCGAGGTCAGGCCCATGCGGACGATTTCGCGGACGGTGAAGGGGAAGGAGATGTTGCTCGCCTGGGGCAGCACGCCGCGCACGGCCGCCAGCTGGTATGGCTGCAGCCCGCGCACGTCCTCGCCATTGATGCGGATCGAGCCGTTATAGGGCAGCTCGCCGGATACCGCCTTCATCGTGGTCGTCTTGCCGGAGCCGTTCGGCCCGGCAATCGCCGTCAGTTTGCCCGAGGCGGCGGTGAAGCCGACGTCTTCGACGATGGTTTTGCCCGACAGGCGAACGGAGACGCCGGAGACTTCGATCATGGCAGATACTCAAAGGGCAAGGCGGGAACGCTGGCGCAGCAGGATCCAGAGGAAGAACGGGCCGCCGACGGCCGCGGTGATGATGCCGATCGGCAGTTCGGCGGGCGCGACGATGGTGCGGGCGATAACGTCGGCAAAGATCAGCAGGGAACCGCCGAGGAGCGCCGAGGCCGGCAGGAGATAGCGATGGTCGGGGCCGATCGCCATGCGGAGCAAATGCGGCACGACGATGCCGACAAAGCCGATCCCGCCGCTGACGGCGACCGATGCGCCTGTCGCGGCCGCGACGGTGACGATGGCGATGTTCTTCAGCCGCTGGACGGGAACGCCCATGTGGAAGGCCGCGGCTTCGCCGAGCGTGATGGCATTGAGGCCCTTGGCGAGAAAGGGAACGACGATGAAGGACAGGAGGATGATCGGGCCGGCGGCGGCGATCTTGGTCCATGTCGAGCCGGCGAGCGAGCCCATGCCCCAGAAAGTGAGATCGCGCAGCTGCTGGTCGTTGGCCATGTAGACGAGCAGGCCGGTCATGGCGCCGGCAAGCGAGCCGAGCGCGATACCGGCAAGCAGCATGGTCGCGACGGAGGTCTGGCCGTTGCTGGTGGCGATGCGGTAGAGCAGCAGCGTCGTGGCGAGGCCACCGGCAAAGGCTGCGAATGGAAGCGCGTAGATGCCGAGCAGGACGTAGAGCGGGGCGACGAAGCCGCCGCCAAGCACGATCATGACGACCGCGCCAAGGCCGGCGCCGGAGGAGACGCCGACGAGGCCGGGATCGGCCAGCGGGTTGCGAAACAGGCCCTGCATGACGGCGCCTGACACCGCCAGCGAGCCGCCGACGAGGAAGCCGAGGATGGCGCGGGGCATGCGGATGTCGAAGATGATGATGCGGTCGCGCATGCTGAGCGCATCATCCGATCCGGCGACATTGGCGATCACGTCGAGGAAGGACGCATCCGAGGCGCCCGTCGTGACGGAGAACAGCAACGACAGGACGGAGCCGACCACCAGCAGCGCGATGACCGCCAGTGCCAGCAGCGAGCGGTCACCGGCCCGGTGACGCTCACGCATCCCCGAGGCCGAAAACACGATGCGACGTCCGTCCATGTCGTTCAGTACCGCCATGGTCAGCCCCCGTAGATCGCCTTGGTGAGCTCGCGCACGGCGCTTGCGGTGCGCGGTCCGAAGCCCAGCAGGTGCAGGCCGTCCATGCGGATGATCGCCTTGTTCTGCACGGCGGGTGTCAGCGCCAGCGCCGGCTGGTTCATCAGGTCTTCGTTCTTGGTGCCTGCGCCGTCGCCGCGGTTCATCATCAGGATGACGTCGGGCTTGGCTTCGATGATCGCCTCATCGGTCAGCGGCTTGTAGCCCGGGAAGGTGCCGACGGCGTTGACCAGGCCGGCGAGCTTGATGATGCCATCGGCCGCCGTTCCGGTGCCCGAAGCCATGATCTTGCCGCCCTGCATGCTGAGGATGAAGAGAACGCGCTTGCGTTCGCTTTCCGGGTGCTTGGCAGCGTCGGCAATCGCGGCATCGAGATCGGTCGCGACCTGCTTGTGCAGTTCGGCGGCCTTCGGCTCGACACCAAGCAGCGCGCCGACCTTGTCGATCTTGGCGAGGATGCCGTCGCGCGTATAGGCGTTCGGCACCGTCTCGAAGGGGACGCTGGCGCTGCGCAGCACCGTCAACGCTTCCGGCGGGCCGGAACCTTCGACGGCGACGATCGCCGTCGGGTTCATGGCGAGGATGTTTTCGGGCGACAGCGCGCGCATGTAGCCGACGTCGGGCAGCTTCAGGGCCTGTTCGGGAAACAGGCTCGTCGTGTCGCGGGCGATCAGGTGCTTTTCTTCGCCGAGCGCGTAGATGATCTCGGTGAGGTCGCCGCCGATCGAGATCAGGCGGGTGCTGTCGATCTTGTCTTCGGCATGGGCAGCCGGCGAGAAGGCGAGGAGCGAGGCTGCCAGCGGCAGGGCCATGAGGCCCCGCAGCATGGATGTCGTCTTGGATGCCCCGCGATTGTGGTTCGACATCGTCATCTCCTTCGGCTTACGCCGCAACGCTGGTCGCCTTGGGCAGGCTTTCGACGATGTCGCGCCAGTCGGCGCGTTCCGCGGAGCCTTCGTGGCGCTTGCCGAAGAACTGGATGATCATTTCGCCATTGGCGCCGTAGACCTCGACGGAGGTGACGTGGCCATCCTTGGTCGGCTTGCGCACGGCCCAGGTCTCGGCGATGTGGTCCTGGCGCAGGTGCAGGTGGAAGGTCTCGTCGAGGATGTTGATCCACGGACCCATCGGCTGGATGTTGAAGATCGGGCCGGAGTGGATCTGGACGATGCCGTCATTGCCGACGAAGCAC
Organism: Rhizobium sp. UBA1881; assembly: GCF_002338015.1. Classification (NCBI taxonomy): domain Bacteria; kingdom Pseudomonadati; phylum Pseudomonadota; class Alphaproteobacteria; order Hyphomicrobiales; family Rhizobiaceae; genus Rhizobium; species Rhizobium sp. UBA1881. The sequence continues at coordinate 10,434 of NZ_DDHH01000093.1, read as the reverse complement.
ATGATGGGCAGGCCGGACTTCACCGAAGCGTGCATCATCTCTGCGGTCGCGGTGTTGTCGAGCTGCCAGGCGAAGTCGTCGCCAACGGTTCGCACGGCGGCCTGGCGGCCGATCTTCAGCTTGCGCAGCATGCCAAAGAACTCGTGCGTGTCGGTCATCTTGCTCCAGTGGTCGCGCAGCTCGTCCTTGGTGACGCTGCCGCTCTCGTCGGCCACCGTCTTGCTGTCGTCGGCGATGAAGTCCTGCGACTGGTCCTCGATCTTGAGGTCGTTCACGATAGAGTGATAGGCCTCGACGTTGGAGGCCGGGCGCAGGTGAACCTTGTGCACGGCGGTGCCGGCCTTGTCGAAGTATTGCAGGCTCAGGCGCTCCTGATCGCCATCCTTCTTGGTGACCGCGAATGCGTGGACCCAGCGGCTCGGGAAGATGCGCAGGTCGATGTTCTCGCCGAGCACGATGGCGCCCTGGCCACCGGTCTTGATGTTCTCGTAGACGCCGATCTTTTCGTGGACGGCGCTTTCGTTGCGCGAGAGCGCCATGACTTCGCCGAGCTCGGCGACGCGTTCGAGAAGCTTGAGCGCGCTTCCGTCGATGCGGGTGGCGGAAATGCCGACTTCTGCTGCAACAAGCGCTGCCTCGGAAACCTTGAGCTGGGCGGCGATATCGCGCTCGCGCATCTTCGGATTTTCGGCGCGGAAGGCGCGGATTTCGGCCGGTGAAGGCTTGGTGTTCTCAGTCATTGTCTACCCCTACTTATTCAGAATTAGTTTGCCCTGGCGGGTGATTTTCATTCGGTACAAAGCGCCATCGTGGCGAATGACGATCTCGTTGGCGCCGCGAAAAATCTCGCTGCTCTCCAGTATTCGGACGTCGGCCACGGCGTCGCGCGCCAATAGCGTTTGCTTCAGTGTGTCCGTCTTCTCGACCATCATTTCGTTGGCTTTTTTGCTTCTCTAGGTAGGCCAAAAATGGCCCCTGCGACCTACAAGTATCTTGACTCTCATAGTCATCATTTTTTAAAGACGCAATAGCGGACTTTGTAAGTCAAGTTTCTGAAATTCAGTGGAGAGACACAATGGTAGTCACGAGGCCGGTCACACGATTTGCAACGCTTTTGGCGGCCGGCTCTCTGGTGCTGACGGGCGCGATCCAGGCCTATGCGCAGGAGCCCGCCGCGGCAGCCGCGCCGAAGGCGGCGCTCGATGTGGAACTCAACGGGCTGGTCCCATCGCAGAAGGGCTGCATGATGACCTTCGTGGCGCTGAACACGCTGCCTCAAGACATCACCAAGGTCTCCTTCGAGCTTGCTTTCTTCAACGACAAGAACGCCGTCGACAAGATCACGGTTCTCGATTTCCGCGATCTGCCGCAGGGCAAGAAGCGGGTGCGGCAGTTCGATATGCCGAATGTGAAATGCGAGGCGGTGACGCGGGTGCTGATCAACGACACGCCTGCGTGCGAAGGCCCGGACAAGGGCGAGTGCATGAAGGGTCTCGTGACCCGCTCCCAGGTTTCCATTCCTTTCGAAGGTTGAGCGACGGCCGGGGATAGCCCCGGCCTCTTGCGTTGCAGCGGTACAAGGCATCCAAAATGGTGGTTTCAGCGAGATCAAAGCCGAGACAGGTTCTCTTCGACGAGACGGTCGCCGATGGCGTTGTGAACGACAACAATCCGGGCATGCATCCCGGCCACGAGTTGTCGGATCTTCGCAACGTCGCGCGCCAGCCAGCCGCCGAGGCTGTTCTTCATTATACCCGCCAGGCGCAGATCTCGTCCTTCCCGCAGGATCCGCGTAGCGCGAGCAACGGCCATGCCGCGGCACCGCTGATGGATGCGAGCGTGGAGATGCCGGCGGCCACCCGGTCGCATCGCGGCAAGCTCGGCGTGACGGCCGCCTGCATCGGTTCCTTCATCTTTCACGGCGCACTCGCCATCGCGCTGATCGTCGGCGTCGTCGTTACCCCGGAGCAGCCGGAGGAAGAGGCGGGCGAGACGGTGAGCGTGATCATGCTCGGCGATTCGGATCTCGACCAGGCATCGTCGGGCGAAGAGAAGGCCGAGCCGCAGCCGGAAGAGATCGTGGCGGAACAGGTGCAGCCTGAAGCCGCGCAGCAGCCGACGGAGGTTCAGCCCGACGCGCAGCCAGTCGATCCGCAGCCTGTCGCGCCGACGCAGGAAGTGACGCGCGTCTCGCCTGAGAACATGACGGCAGTCGAGCCTGAGGTTCTGACGTCGCAGGTGCCGGCCGAGACATCCGTGGTTCAGCCGATGGCAACCGAGGTGCCGACGGAGGTTCAGCCGGAGATGACCGAGACGCCGCCCGCGACCCCTGAGGACGTGGCGCCGGTGCAGCCGGCCGAGACGGCGGAAATTCCGCCAGAGCCGGAGACCGTGCCGACGCCGGATCCGAAGCCGGTTGCGCAGAAGCCGGTGGAAAAGCCGAAGCCGGTCGAGAAGAAGCAGCCGCCTAAGAAGGTCGTTACACGCTCGGGTTCACAGGGCGAAAACAAGCAGGATAGCCGCCGCGGCGCGTCGGATGGCGTCGATCAGGCTTCCGACCAGGATTCGCGCAGCGCTGCAAGTCGCAGCGGATCCGGCAGTGCGGCTGTCGCCAACTATCCGGGCAAGGTGCAATCGAAAATCCGGCGGTCCGTCCGCGTGCCTTCCGAATACCGGCGGATGAACGCCGCGATGAGCGTTCGCATCCGGTTGAGCATCAACGGCTCCGGCGGCGTGAGCAGCCTGTCGGTGGCGCGCAGCTCCGGCATCCCGGAACTCGATGCCGCCGTTGTCGACGGCGTTCGCCGCGCAGCACCATTCCCGCCGCTGCCGGCCGAATGGGGCAAGCCGATCTGGACTTTCACGCAGGAGGTGCAGGTCACGACTGGTCGCTGAGAGCAGGCGGCCCGACGATAAAATCGGGCCGTCCAGAAAATATGATGAAAATAATCAACTTTATACTTTACTATAAAAATCAAGTTTAATAAGGTCCACCCACACACGCAGCAATCGTGTGCCGATCAATGAAGCAACGGGTGGTCAATGGCGCGTAAGGCGAAGAAGGGTTCTAACCGGGAAATCCGCGTGAGTGCGGATACAAGCACGGTTGAGGAGACCTCCGGACGTTCCAAGCTCGATGGCCGCAGCTTCCTTTATGTCGGCGGGCGTGACTGCCAGGTGGCGCATCTGCGCCAGATCGCCAGCAACTTCGGCGCCGAGCTGATCCACCACGATGGCGGCCTGCGCGAGGCGGTGTCGCGCATCGATACGGTGCTTCCCTCCGTCGACTGCGTCTTCTGCCCGATCGACTGTATCAGCCATGATGCGTGCCTCAGGGTAAAGACCGGCTGCAAGAAGTTCGGCAAGACCTTCATTCCGCTTCGCAACGGCAGCAAGTCCAGCCTTGAGCGGGCGCTGACGACGATGAACGAGCGAAACGCCACCCGATGAGCGATAGGCACCCGGAAGGGTACACGTTGATCGGCCTGCACAAGCTGGCCGCACACAATGGCGATGGCATGGTGCCCGAACTCTATGAGCTGATGATGGAACGCGAAGAGCGGCGCAGGTACTATCCCAATGTCGAGCAGTTTCCGATCTGGGAAGCGCGCATGCCGGGCGAATTGCCGGAAAAGCCGCTTGGACGGGATGCGCTCGACGGCCGGAACGTGGTAGCCTTCGAGGCTCCCTAGGCCGAGAGGAAACGCAAGGCGTGAGTGCTCCCATGTTTATCGCGATGAACCGCTTCAAGGTATCGATCGGGTCGGAGGCAGAATTCGAAAGCGTCTGGCGCAACCGCGATTCCAGCCTTTCGGAAGTGCCCGGCTTCGTGGAATTCCGCCTACTGCGCGGTCGCGAGAATGCGGAGGAGGGCTATACGCTGTTTTCGTCGCACACGATCTGGCGCAGCGAAGAGGATTTCCTCAACTGGACGAAGTCCGAGCAGTTCCGCGCCGCCCATCGCAATGCCGGTGACCGCAAGACGATGTACAAGGGGCCGCCCGTGTTCGAGGGCTTTCAAGTCGTGGACGGGATCTGAGCGATGGTGGCTGACAATCCTGATCGTATCGAGGTTCTTCCGGTTTTGCCGTCGCTCGACATCGGCGAGACGCTGTCGTTTTATCGCGGCGGGCTCGGCTTCGAGACGATCGTCTATCAGGACAAGGACTATCTCATCCTGCGGCGCGACGAGATGGAGCTGCATTTCTGGCTGACGGACGATCGCTCGCTCTGCGAGCGCACATCCGTCTACCTGCGCGGCGGCGGCATCGGCGCGCTTCACGCGGAATACAAAGCGCGCGGCGTCGAGAAGCTCAGCGACATGACGGTGCGGCCGTGGAACATGGAAGAGTTCTACATCCACGATCCGCACGGCAATCTGCTGCGCTTCGGACGGATCCCGCAGCAGGCATAAGCCGCTTGGTCTTAGGCGCGGTTGCGGAAGACGGCGCCGGCGGCGATTGCCAGCCAGCCGAACATCATGGCGAAGCCGCCCGTGGGCGCCGCCATCGGAAACAGGCTTGAGCCTGCAAAGCGAAGCGTTACCAGATCCCCGGAAAAGAGCAGCGTGCCGAGGCCCATGAGGAGCCCGGCGAGCCAGGCTGTTTTGAGCTTTTCGCCAGCCAGCGCGAGGGCCAAGAGGGCAGGGGCGTGGGCGAGGCACATGGCGGAGGCTGAGGCGAGGAAGTGTCCGTCGCCATCGAGATGGGCGGCGGCTGCGGCCAGCGCCACGCCGGCAAAGCCGAAGAGGCCTGAAAATACCAGGAAAAGCGGCGAGAAGCGCTGATTGAGCGTCATTATAGGAAGCCTATTGCTTGTTCTGCATGTGATCAGCCAGTCGCTCGATCGGCGGCAGGATGATCTCGCGCAGCTTCGGGTTCGGAACGGTCTCTTCAAGCGCCTGGCGGAAGCACAAGAGCCATTCGTCGCGCTCGACGGGGCCGATCTCGGCGATGAAGTGGCGGCTTCTCAGGCGCGGATGGCCGTATTTCTCAACATAGACGGGCGGGCCGCCGAGATAGCCGGTCAGGTATTCGTAGAATTTCGCTTCGCTGCCCTCGAGCGTCGGCGGATGGACGGCGCGGACGTGGCTCGCCTCCGGCAGCGTATCCATCAGCTCGTAGAAACGATGCGACAGAGCCCGGATCGTCGCGTCGCCGCCGACGGCCTCGTAAAGTGTAATGGTGTTCTCGCTCACGGCGCGGCTCCTCACAGCTTGTCCCTTCATGCACCGCCGCAGCCTTGATCGCAACCGATACCAGCACCACCAAGCGCGACATTTCGCGCCGGCCCCGGCGATCGAAATTTCGCCGCGTCTTGACAAAACCGTCCAGACGGTATCTTTGTGCGCTATGTCAAACGCTCATCACCGCCGCAAGCAACCCGCCATCGTCCGCCAGCAGCTGCTGGACGTCGCCGCGCGCCTGACGAACGAGCAGGGGATGAGTGCCGTGACGCTCGATGCCGTGTCCGGCGCCTCTGGCGTCAGCAAGGGCGGCCTTCTCCACCATTTCCCGACCAAGAACGCGTTGCTGGATGCACTCTTCGAGAATCTTCTGGCGCGCTTCGATGCCGATCTCGATGAGCGCACGCGCGAGGATCCGGTGCCGCACGGCCGCTTCACGCGCGCCTATCTCAACGCCGTCGCCGGTCTGCGCGACAGCCCTGACGATGCGGGCCATTGGGCGCAGGTGACGATCGCGCTTCTGGCCGAGCCGCGGCTGCGGCTGCGCTGGGGGGAGTGGATCGACGGGCGGATCGAGGAATATGTCGGCACGGACTCGTCTATCGATGCGCAGATCGTGCGTTTCGCCGCCGATGGGCTCTGGCTCGCCGACATGATCGGCGGTGCCTCCGACGATACGCAGCGCCAGGCGCTTCTGGCGCGTCTGGTTGAGCTGACCGCACGCTAACTTCCCTGCAATAGAGGATAAACCATCATGGCACCGGTTGCGGTCTATGCGCTCTTGTTTACGGCGATCGCGCTCGAAGTCATCGGCACGACGGCGCTGCAGCTCTCGCAGCAGTTCAGCCGGTTCTGGCCGACCGCGCTGATGGTCGCGTGCTATGCCGCCTCTTTCTATTGCCTGTCGCAGACGCTGAAGGTGATCCCTGTCGGCATCGCCTATGCGATCTGGAGCGGGCTCGGCATCGTGCTGATTTCCAGCGTCGGCCTCATCTATTTCAAGCAGCGGCTGGATACGCCTGCTGTCATCGGCCTGGGGCTGATCATCGCTGGCGTGCTCGTGGTCAACCTGTTCTCCAAATCCGTCACCCATTGATTTTAATGGAATCCGGTCGTATGCGAGGAAAGCCCCCAGTCACCAGGGGAGATGGCCCCCGGGGTCGCGATATTTGACCTCACCTCACGGAGGCCTGACTTGCGCAATCGGCTGCGATGTCCATATCCTGAGTGACAGATGACAGTTTAAGCATCGCGCATTGGAACACCCATGACTGACAGCACCGCTGATCTTACCTCCCCAAAATCCGCTGATTCCAAGCCCGAGGGACAGACCTTCGGCACCTCCGGCATCGCCCCGATGGGCCGCCCGAGCCCGGTTACCCGGTTCTTCATGGGCATCGTCGCCTGGGCGGAGAAGCTGAATTACAAATACGCCAAGCTCGGCAATCCGCCGGTTTACGACAATGCCACTTTCCCCTGGGCGAAAGAGGTCGAGGCCGCATACCCGCAGATCCGCGCCGAGTTGGAGCGCGTGCTGGTGCGCCAGAGCGAGCTGCCGACTTTCCAGGATATCTCCACCGACGTGAAGACGATCTCGACCGATTCCGGCTGGAAGACCTTCTTTCTCCTAGGCTTCGGTGTGAAGTCGGAACAGAACATCGCGCAGTGCCCGGAAACCTGGCGCGCGGTGCAGAAGATCCCCGGCCTGAAGACGGCGATGTTTTCGATCTTCGAGCCGGGCAAGCATCTGCCGGCGCATCGTGGTCCCTATAACGGCGTGCTGCGCCTGCATGTCGGCATGATCGTACCGGAGCCGGCCGACAAGCTCGCCATCCGCGTCAAGGACCAGATCTGCCACTGGCAGGAAGGCAAGGCGCTGATCTTCGACGATGCCTACGAGCACGAGGCGTGGAACCACACCGACAAGACCCGCGTGGTGCTGTTCGTCGATTTCGACAAGCCGCTGAAGTTTCCGGCCCGCTTCGTCAACTGGGCGCTGATGAACCTCGCCGTCTTCACGCCGTTCATCCGCGAAGGACTGGATAACCACAAGGAGTGGGAAAAGAAGTTCTACGCGGAAGCCGAGGCCTTCAGAAACCGGCCGCAGGGCTAAGCGAGCAAGGCTGAGAGCCCGGAAAGATAAAACAGCATGGCCTCGTTTGAGAGGCCATGCTGTTGTTCGGCGGGTGGGACGCCGCTCTTAAATCATCGTGCGGCGATCGCGCCGCAGTCCGTCTCGATGCGTATGTTTCGGAGCCGGCAGGTCGCTTCCCCTCGTAAGCAGGCCTTGCTCCGGCGACGTCAGTCGCCCCCATTCGCAACTAGTTGTTGTTTGCCGCCCTCAGGCGACGGTCCGGCTTGGTTGCCAGGTAGATGACATAATCTTCTGCTGCGTCTGCCAGGTGAAGCGCGATTTCTGCTTCACGCCATCCCGCCGCGATTGCGCGACGGACAACTTCGGTTATCGCCCCTTTGCAGACGCTTTCGCATTCCCGCGACCGTCCCATATCATCGGCGTTGAATCTTGGAGAGCGGATGTTTGTCATGGCTGAAGATTGCCATAACCGCCTTCGTTTTCAACAGGATGCTAATGGATTGGTTACCCAGTAAGGTTAAGGCTTGCGGGTGTTTCAGGCTGCGACAGACGCGTTGTCGCGGAACGAAACGAAGGGCTGAAAATGGCCAGCGAGAGAGGCTGAAATGTCTCGATCCGGATCGAAATCCTGGCAGACGGCCCAACGGTCGGCCGACGCGCGGCCCGCTCCGTTAACGCACGTTAAGCGTGTTTTTCTGATTTTCTGCCCGGATCGGCCTTTGCGGCTTGGCGTCTGATCTGTTAAGGATGGCGCGAAGCTGAACGCAAACTCGTCCAGGGAGACTGTCATGAAAGCGATCCTGTCCAGAACGAAAGGAACGATCACCCACAAGGACACTCCGCTTCATGTCTATTCAATTCGCCCGCGCGCGAAAAGACGCGCCGCGTCGTAAACCACTCCCGACCACTTCCGAGCTTGATGCTACCGCCGATCAACAGGCGCGGCGCCGGTCTCGGGTCGCCAAGTTTCTCAGCTACTACCGTCCGCATCTGCCGCTGCTCTGCGCCGATGTCGTCTGCGCCATTCTTGTCGCTGCGACCGCCGTGGCATTGCCGATCTGCGCCAATATCGTCACGAACCGCCTTCTCGTGATCGCGGATGCGGGGGAGGCCACCGTGCTGATCCTTAAGGTCGGCGCTGTCATGCTGGCGCTTCTGGCGGTGCAGATGATCGCGGTGTTCTTCGTCGATTATCGCGGTCATGTGATGGGCGCGCGCATCGAGGCCGCCGTCCGGCAGGAGCTGTTCGATCATTGCCAGAAGCTCTCCTTCAGCTTCTATGATCGCCAGCGCACCGGGCAGCTGATGAGCCGCATCACCAGCGATTCCCTCTGGCTCGGCGAACTGTTCCACCATGGTCCCGAGGATGTCTCGATTGCGATCCTCAAATATGGCGGCGCCATGCTGGTGCTTTTCTACATCGACCCTCTTTTGGCCGGGTTGATCCTGTTGCTGACGCCTCTCGCGGTCGCCTACGCGCTGCATTTCAACCGCCGCATGAACCGCGCGCTGGAACGCAGCAAGCAGCAGATCGCCGGCGTCAACGAGCGGCTGGAAGACAGCCTCGCCGGTATCCGCGTCGTGCAGTCCTTCGCCAATGAAGAGTTGGAGAGGGATCGCTTCGCCGTTCAGAACGAGCGCTTTCTCGTAAGCCGTGCCGACGGCTATCGCAGCGAGGCATGGTTTTCCGTGGGAACGGAGAGCTTCGCGCAGTTCATCACGATCCTCGTCATCGTCATCGGCGGCATCAGGATAGTGTCGTCGGCGATGACGGTGGCCGATCTCCTGACCTTCCTGCTCTGCGTTGCGGTGCTTGTCGATCCCGTGCAGCGGCTCGCCAATTTCGTGCGGCTCTGGCAGGAGGGCTATACCGGCTTTGTAAGGGCGATGGAGATCCTCGACGTAGAGCCCGATATCGTCGACCGGCCAGGCGCCCGGGTGTTGCCGGCGCCGAAGGGAGAGATCAGGTTCGAGGATGTCAGCTTCGGCTATGACGCCGACACGACTGGTGTGTTCGAGAACCTCTCCTTCACCATCGCGCCCGGCGAGTTCGTGGCGCTGGTCGGTCCGTCAGGCGTGGGAAAGAGCACTTTGTGCTCGCTCATTCCCCGCTTTTACGACGTGCAGGCGGGGTCGATCCTGATCGATGGCGCCGATATCCGCGATGTCACGCTGTCGTCGCTGCGCGGACATGTGGGCGTGGTGCAGCAGGACGTCTATCTCTTCGCTGGCTCGGTCGCCGACAATCTCCGTTATGGGCGGCCGGATGCCACCGATGCGGAGGTGGAAGAAGCGGCGCGGGCGGCCAATGCGCATGAGTTCATCATGGCGCTTGCTGATGGATACGGTACCGACATCGGCCAGCGCGGGGTGCGGCTCTCTGGTGGCCAGCGGCAGCGGTTGACGATCGCGCGGGCGTTTTTGAAGAACCCCGCGATCCTGATCTTCGACGAGGCCACCAGCGCGCTCGACAATGAGAGCGAGCGGGCGGTGCAGCAGGCGCTGCTTGGGCTCGCCAAGGGGCGCACCACCGTCGTTATCGCGCATCGCCTGTCGACGGTCCGCCACGCCGATCGCATCCTGGTGCTCACCTCGGACGGCATCGTCGAGGAGGGCAGGCATGAGGATCTGATGGCGCGCGACGGGATCTATGCCGGCTTGCACAGCGTGCAGGCCAGCATGTGATCGCTGGCATTAGAGAGGTACGCAACGCTTCGTCGAAGCGGAGCGTTGCGTGTCTCCGTGGCGTTTCAGTATTTCAGGTCGCGCGCGGTTTGCCGACCGCTCTGCTTGGTCTGGCGCTTGTCCTGCCGGCATGCCGCGTTGCTTTGTTGATTGGCGGCGCGGCAATCCTGCTTGGTATCGCGGGCGCTCTGCCGCGTCGTCTGCTTGACGTCACGCCCCGCCTGACGCTGCTGCGCCTGCTCTGTGCTCCACGATACATCGGCTAAGGTCGCCAGGAACAGTCCGGCCAATAGCGCCGTGCCTAGCGGTCTCAAGTTGCCCATTGTCTCACTCCCCGTTTCCGTACTGGTGCTGGAGCGGTTGCGACGATCAGTCGAAACCGGGAGCAATTTTACAGGATGCGGATGAGCAAGGGGCGTATCTTACGGTATCGTACACGACGAGCGCTCAAAAAAGCCCCGGCGAACCG
>NZ_DDHH01000175.1:0-16693 GCF_002338015.1 Rhizobium sp. UBA1881 | reverse complement strand
TGGAGCCGCTTGCTGCGGCAGTGCAAGGCATCGCCGTATAAGACGCTGCGCGGCCGCTGGCCGCGCCGCTTCTTTCACGCCTTGATAGACCCGTCATTCAAATCTTCAGGCGGATCGTTGAGCCGCCGATGATGGACTTCCCCGGCGTCTTACAGGATAGCAAACTCGAAGGTGGTGCGTTACCGCGGTTTAGGAGATTTCCCAATGGGATCGACAGCAGATACCAAGCAGCCGATCTTGATCATCTGGCCGCGACGCTGTGGGATCGCTATTTCGCTAAGATAGCCTTTCGGATGTGGCAGTAGACGTCAAACGATCGGCCGATCATTGCGGGCTTTATCGCTCATGGTTGGGAATTTGAGATTTTTGGCAGTACTGCACCGGTCGAGCGCCAACCGGGATGGAGACATTTAGAAGTTGAACAGCGTCTTCTCGCCCTTGGTGGCCCGTCCTTCAGGGCGACGGTCATGAAGCTTCGTCAGGCCGGTCTCAAAACAGAGCCGGCCTTCTGGTCGGCCCTGAACCAATCCGGCGCCCCCTATTCGGGCATGCTATCGCTCTCTGTCCAGTCCGACGATGTCTTGGCAGAGCATCTTCAGAACGGGGACTTCACTGCTGAGCATACGTCGTCACGCGGCTGACACTTGTGGCGTTCCCATCATCACGTCCTGAGCGACGGCATTGACCAGGAAGTCGAACACAGTGCGGACACGTAGCGGCAGATTGCGGCGCGAGGCGTAGACCACGGTGATTGGCAGTCTTGCCGGGGGAAACGCCGGCATAACCTCGACAAGTCGCCCCGCGGCAATGTCGTCAGCAGCAAGAATGTGCGACAGGACCGCCAGCCCGCCACCTGCAAGGGCTGCGCGATGGACCGCAACCGCATTGTTGAAGATCATCCTCGGGGCAACCTTGACCTTTTCGATGTCAGCGCCGTTCAAGAAATTCCACGAGCGTCCCTCACCTCCCCGGTTGTAACAAATGCAATCATGGTCGGTGATGTCATGGAGGAGGTTGGGGAGGCCTCGGTTGTTTATATAGGTGGGTGCTGCAACGAGACAGGCCGTCGTCCAGCCAATCCGACGACAGATCAGGCTGCTGTCGGTCACCTCTCCGAGCCGAACCTCAAGGTCGATGCCTTCGCCGACCAGATCGGAAGGTTGTTCCCGGAATACGATGTCGACCGAAAGTCCAGCGTGGTCCGTCAGAAAGGCCGGCAGTCGATCGCTGAGATACAGGCCGAGTGCTGCCGGAAGACTGATCCTGACTTTACCGGCGGCCATCACGCCTTCCGGCGAGGCGGTTTCACCGAGCGATTCCACCGCTTCGATAACTCTCTGGGCCATAGGGATCATCTGCTCGCCTTCGACGGTCAATGACAGAGCGTTCGTTGAGCGGTGAAACAGCCTCGTGCTGTAATGCTCTTCCAGGCAAGACACCTGCCGGGACACTGCGGGCTGCGTCAGGCCAAGATCAACGGCTGCCGCCGAGAACGATCCTGTCTCGGCCACGCGCAAAAACGTTCTGAGCGCTGACACAACATCCATTCTGCCCTCCCCTCTCCCTCATACCAATCTGAATAAGCGTTATGCCGAAAGCTTAGGCCGGTTTTGGTTGCGTGTCCAGCTATTACGGATATCTTAGATCCATAAGGATATTTAGAGTCCTTAATAAAGGAGATAACCATGACACAGCGCCTCAATTACGCCTCCCAGTCCCCCGAATTTTTCAAGAAAATGTCCGAGCTCAGCATGTCGCTGAAAGACAGCGTCATCGAGCAGAAGGTCCGTGATCTCGTCAATATTCGTGCGTCGCAGATCAATGGTTGCGGCTTCTGCCTCGACATGCATGTCAAGGAAGCCAAGATCCACGGGGAGAGCGAACTTCGCCTTTATCACGTCTCGATCTGGCGGGAATCGAACCTCTTCATTCCGCGCGAACGGGCAGCTCTCGCCTGGACCGAGGCCGTCACCGAACTGCCTGAAGGCGGCATTCCGGATGAACTTTACGAGCGGGTTCGCGGACAGCTGTCGGAAAAGGAAATTTCCGACCTGACCTTCTCGATCATGACGATCAATGCGTGGAACCGCGCCAGCATCGCCTTCAAGGCCGTGCCCGGTTCTGCCGACAAGCTTTACGGCCTGGAGAAGGCCGGCCTCAGCTGATCGCGGCAAACACCCGCTTTCGCCAACATCACACGAAGTCAGCGCGCCTGACGAAGGACAAATCATGAAAATCGTTATTATCGGCGGAACCGGCCTGATCGGTTCGAAGACCACTGAGCGCCTGCGGGCAAAAGGCCATGAGGTGATCGCCGCCTCTCCTAATACTGGCGTCAACACGATTACCGGCGAGGGCCTCGCCGAAGCATTGACTGGCGCGCAGGTCGTTCTCGATCTCGCCAACTCACCTTCCTTCGAGGACAAGGCGGTGATGGAGTTCTTCGAAACCTCCGGCCGCAACCTGCTTGCTGCCGAACATGCCGCAAGCGTGAAGCACCACGTCGCGCTTTCCGTGGTCGGCACCGAGCGCTTGCAGGAGAGCGGATATTTCCGGGCAAAGCTTGTGCAGGAAAAGCTGATCCGGGAGGCCGGCATTGCCTACACGATCGTCCACTCCACCCAGTTCATGGAATTTCTGGGCGGTATCGCGCAATCCGCCCTGGTCGATGGCAAGGTGCACCTGTCCCCGGCCTTTGTTCAGCCGATTGCGTCCGACGATGTGGCCGACGCGATGGCCGATGTCGCACTCGCTCAACCGGTCAATGGGCTTGTCGAGATCGCCGGACCAGAGCGCTTCCGGCTTAACGAACTGGTCGCCCGCTATCTGGAATCGACGGGCGACACGAGACAGGTCGTCGCCGACCCCAATGCCAAATATTTCGGCGCTCGCCTTGACGACGGCTCTCTTGTCTCCGACCGCGACCCGCGTCTCGGCAAGATCGGCTTTGAACAGTGGTTCGCCACCGCCCCACGCAAGTGATCCGTCGCTAGGACTAGAAAGGACAATATCATGATCAGAAACATCATCGTCGCAGTAGCCGTCGCCCTGCTCACGACAGGCGTCGTCTCGGCCCACGACGCGCCGGGCGGTGCGGCATCCAAGGTGACCCTCGTCTATGAACACCAGTTGCCGAACGTCCCCGGCAAAAGCCTCAAGGGTGTTCTCGTCGAATACGGCCCAGGGGGATACTCGGACGCCCATACGCATCCCGACAGCGCCTTTATTTATGCCACCGTCCTTGAAGGCTCGATCCTCAGCCAGGTCAACGACGGGCCGGTCAAGGAATACAAGGCTGGAGAGAATTTCTCCGAATTTCCAGGCGATCGGCACGGTGTCAGCAAGAATGGCAGCGACACCAGGCCGGCCAAGCTTCTTGCCGTCTTCGTGGTCGATACCGATCAAAAATATCTGACCTTCCCGATCAAGAAGTAACGACCACGAATGGGACCGGATGCAGCCGCCGCATCCGGTCCTTTTTCTTTCACTTGGAGCGTCTTCATGGCCGATCATCTGCATGCCCTTACCTTCGCGATCGTCGATATCTTAGGTGTGATCGGCATTCTTGTCTGGCATGCGCAGGGCAAGGAGCGCCCGACGCCACGGCTCATCGTCCAGATCGTGTTTTTCGCGTCAATGACCGCCACGCTTTTGTCGTCCGGCATTCTTCCGCATCGGGTGACGACAAGTGAAGCCGAGGGCATCACTGCCTATCTGGGGACGTCGGCTCGTATCCTTTGGTGGGTCCATCTTGCCTGGGCAACGATCGGCTTTGTTCGCCTCTACATTGTGCTCGACCGCAGACCTCAAGAGGCAAGGCTGATCCAGGACCTGATTGTCGCCGGCGTCTATCTGGGCGTCACGCTCTCCATCATCGGCTTCGTCTTCGGCGCACCGATCGGAACGCTGGTCGCAACCTCCGGCGTGGTTGCCATCATCCTTGGCCTTGCCCTGCAGAATACCCTGGGTGACGTCTTTTCCGGCGTGGCGCTCACGCTTGGACGGCCGTTTTCGATTGGCGACTGGATCCAGCTTGGCGATGGCACGGAGGGCCGCGTTATCCAGAACAACTGGCGCTCGACGCAGATCCTGACGCCGGCGCATAATGTTGTGGTCCTCCCCAACAGCGCGCTCGCAAAGGTCAGTCTCACCAATCTCACCCGACCGGACGAAACCCATCTCGTTATCTTGGCCGTCCGCATCGCGGCAGATCGGCAGCCGTCCGCCATTGAAGCGGTTTTGGCGGCGGCACTCGCGGATTGCAGCTGTATCGTGCAGGAACCGAGACCTGTCGTCGCCTTGAAGGGGATCGATACGATCGCCGTCGATGTCGAATTGCAGTTCCGCGTCACCAGCCCGGCAAACCGCACGCCTGCACGCAATGAGATTATCGATGTGATCAGCCGTCACTGTGCGGCCAACGGGCTAAGCTTTGCAATGCCGGCTCACGCCTATCTGTCGGTACCGAACGACCTTAAGCAGGTAAAACCGGTCCCGACCCTACCCCGCGCGCTTTAGCACCCAGTCGAAGGTCCCCGCCCAGATGCCGGGATCGATCTCTTCCTGAAGGGTTTTGCCGAGTTCCGCGAACGTCACCCCGCGAAGGGTTGCCCTCCATGCTTCGTCGGCTTCCCACATGATCCGCGCCACCGCGCATGGACCTGTTTCGCAATAGCCTTTCGGCCGGCAAGGATTGTTGGCACGGATGTTCTGGCAGACGAAGGTTCGGCCTGCCCCCTCGACCGCTTCAACAACGTCTAGGAATGTCAGCTCCGCCGGCGCTTTGGCCAGACGATAGCCTCCCGATGGTCCAAGTGTCGTGTGGACCAGCCCGGCCTGCGACAGGCTCTGGAGCGCCTTGGAGAGATATTCCTTCGGCAGCCCATGAAACTCCGCGAGCGCCTTAGTCGACAGATACCGCCCTTCGGGCAGGCCGGCGAGAATTGCGCAACAGTGGAGTGCCCATTCGACTTGGCTTTTGAGGATCATTCGGCGGAAGTCCAACTTCAGAATTAAGGATACATTATATCCCTATTCTTCTTTGGATGTAAATCAGGTTGACCGGTCATAGGATATGAACTGCCTTTCCGCTCTTCTCGTAAACGAATGATCGGGCAAAAAACCTGCGGCAGAAGAGTAGCGGAGGTGAAAACCTGAAACCCGGTGGGAACCACGACCGAGCTGGGGCCGGCTCCCTCTTCCCGATAAGGTGGCCACCGAAAATCTCGCTGAAAAAACCCATCGAGATCCGCATCGCAGTCTGGTATGTCTGACGCCCTAGCTCAAGCAGTTTTCTTGGAACTATGGAAAGATATTCTGGAAGCCGCTATTGGAGTTCGTTTCATGCACCAGTTCACGACGGGTGAACAGGTTGGTGACGTCACCGATGCTGCCAGCCGCGAGCCGGTCATCCTGACGAAGCATAGGAAGCCGCGCTTTGTCCTTATGAGCTACGATCATTACGAGCGCCTGCGCACCGGCGGCGATAGTCGCAAAGTATATCGTGTGTCGGAAATGCCCGCGGATCATGTCGACCAGTTTGAGGCGGAAACCGATCGCCTGGCGCGTGGCGAGGGCTACGGCGATGAGCCGTGAATTTCTGCCCGGCCAAATCATCGCCAATCCATCTCTGGGCTTGGCAGAACGACCGCGGAGAGATAGGAGAACGCAAATCGCGCCCGACTTGCGTCGCCGTCGCGGTCCGTAGCGCCAAGGACGACCTCGCCCACCTTGCCTCTTGCTGTACGACGAAGGCACCGCTTTCGGATCGTGTCGCCATTGAAGTTCTCGATACGGAAGCACGCCGAGCAGGCTTGAGCAACCTAAACCGCTGGGTAATCGTCGACGAGTACAATTACGATATCGCTGAGCGGTCGTGGTATATCGAGCCCGATGGAAACGTTATCAGCCGTTTCAGTAGAGCGTTCATGGAAGTTCGCAGGGTCGTTCGGCGAAGCTTCAAGAAGGTCGGGTCGCCGAATTAACCAACTGGATTGATTGGCGCGACAAGGCTCCGCAAGCAAGCGCGCTCAACTCATGCAGATTTATCGCCTTGAATGGATGCGAACCGTCGTTCAGTCGTTATGCTCGCATCGAAATCCCCTTAGGGACGCAACTTGCTCTGGTGCTGCTGAAATGGGGATATGAGTAGCCATCCTGCTTCACAACTTCCTTTATCAGTCCATTCGGGACCTCAGCCGCCTCGCCAATAGCTGTCGATGATATGCTGGCAATTGTTGACGATCCGCTGACCGATTTCGGGATTGCCGCCCTTCAGCGTATCGGGATCGCCGCCGCAGAGGCGGACAAACGTCACCTGCTGGACCGTGAACATGAAATAATCCCTGCTGGTCGGTTCGAATTCCAGCCCCGCCTCCTTGAAACCGTCGGCGACTTCGGCAGCCGCGACGTCGATCGCCCTGAAGACTTTGTCTAACATCGAGCGTTCAGCCGCATTGCGGATCTCATGATATTTCCGCTGTTCGGGCGTCGGCGCGGAGCAGGTCTTCTCGGTCATGTCTTTCTCCATGGCATAATGGTTGGCCTCACTGAAGTTTGCGCTATCTCAAGCCGTACATGGTAGGTCGTAGATGAAGGTCCAAAAGTTCAGCATCTCGGACGCGGAGTTCGTCAAATCGCCCGGACAGGATGCCGACATCTATGTCGGAAACCTGGTGGACGAGAACGATGGTGGCCCTGTGTCTATTGGCTATGGCCGGTATGCTCCAGGTCAGTCACTGACGGAGACGATGGGAGTGGACGACTCGATGATCTTCCTTGAGGGCCGACTGTCGGTATCCACCAGCGATAGAACGGTTACGGCAGGCCCAGGCGATATCGTCTATATGCCCAAAGGTCAGTTCCGTGACCATCACGACGGAGGGTGAGGGTGCGACGACGGCTTTTGTGACCTATCCGCACTGGGCCGAGGCGCGAGAGAGATGAAAGGAGATGGCCTCCTTACCAAGCGAACATCCCAGCCGGGAAAACACACGACTGATCTACCACATCAGCAATAGCGCCTCGTCCACTCCGTTGCAGTCCATCGATCGTTTTCTCGAGGCACCTCTCCCACCACTTTCATTGCCTCGCAGCGGACCCAGCCCTTTGCCTTGAGGATGACGAGCGGCTTCAATCGGGCAATGGTATGGACTCCGCGCGGTCGTCGGCGGGAAGGTCGAACCGGCCTTCGCCCCACTTTCCGGCTCGCCATTCGGCCTTGGCTTCCTCGATACGCTCCATCGACGAGGCGACGAAGTTCCACCAGATGTATCTTGGCCCGGAAAAGGTTGCGCCCCCGAGTATCATGATGCGTGCGCCCTTCTCGCCAGCCGCGACGGTTATCCTGTCTCCGGGACGGAACACCATCATCTGCATCGTGCCGAACTCCTGTCCGGCGACCGAGATCGAACCCTCGACGACGTAGATCGCCCTGTCTTCATGCTCGTCGGGCATGGGCAGACGCGCGAGCGGATCCAACTTGACGTCAGCGTAGAAGGTCTCGGAGAACATCCTGGCGGGAGCGCGCTCTCCGTAGGCGTTTCCAAGGATCAGCCGCGCCGAAACGCCCTTGTCTTCAATCATCGGAAGCGCGTTCCTGCCGTGGTGCTCGAAGGAAGGCGCCACGTCCTCGTGGTCATCAGGCAGGGCGAGCCACGTCTGCATTCCAAACAGGCTGTTCGGGCCGCTCCTTGCCGCCGCACTCGTGCGCTCCGAATGCGAGACACCTTTGCCTGCGACCATCCAGTTCAACTCGCCTGGCCTGATGATCTGGTCGGCACCCGTGCTGTCCCGGTGATGGAAATCGCCTTGATAGAGGTAGGTCACGGTGCCGAGACCGATATGCGGATGGGGTCGAACGTCGACGCCCTGCCCGGTCAGGAGTTCGGCGGGACCGGCCTGGTCGAAGAATATGAACGGGCCGACCATCTGGCGGTTCGGCGCAGGTAGCGCGCGTCGGACCTCGAAGCCGCCCAGGTCGCGGGCGCGGGGAACGATCAACGTCTCGATCGCGTCCACGCCGACCTCATCAGGGCATCCCGGTTCGATCGCAGGGTTCCAGCTCATATGTAACGTCCTCTTCTTCGGCCGTGATCAGCCATTCATAGCGAGGAGCGGAGACCCATGGTATGCACCGCCCCTCTTTTTAGGCGCGCTTACGCTCCAGCGCCAGCCTTGGGCGCGGCAGTGTTGAGCAGCTGCTGCTCCCACAGATAGGCAATGCCGCTCCCGCCAGAATGCTGGACGATGACATCGGTGATCTTCGCCGCCTGTTCGGCACGGGCCCAGTCGCGCTGCCATTCGGCAGCGAGCGCGAGCCACGTCATCATGTTAACCCCGGCTGCGATCATGCGCTGAATTGCAACCTGATGCGCCTCGGAGGAGACTGCTCCCGATGCATCCGTGATGACGGTTACATCCCAGCCTTCACCCGCGGCCTGGATTGCCGGCATGGCGACGCATACTTCCGTCCAGAGGCCGGCGATTATCAATTGCTTGCGGCCCGTCGCCTTCACTACGTCAACGACTTTCGGGTCTTGCCATGTGTTGATGAGCGTCCGGTCGATGATTTCCTGACCGGGAAAGACGTCGGCGATCTGCGGAAACAGGTTGCCGCCGCGCTCCGCGATTACCGTGGTGAGAATGGTCGGAACGTCGAAGGCCTTTGCCGCCTTCGCTAGGCCGACCGTGTTGTTGACCACCATCGTCGGCTCGTGGCTGTTTACGTTCGCGAGCTGATATGGCTGATGGTCGATGAGAACGAGCACCGAGTCTTCGGGGCGCAGAAGCGAGGCGAGGCCGTTACGAAAGGTCATGAAATATCCTTTTTAATGGTTCGTAGACAGTGTGAAGGCGTCCTCAGGACGTCGATCCACGAAAACCTTGTCAGCGCCATGCCTGATGCGGTAGCCCTCGGAATCGGGAGCTGTGTTGCAGAATGGGGAACGCGAAATGGAAATCGACGATCTCAGGACCTTCGTAGAAGTCGCCGACACAGGAGGGGTCACGCCCGCCGCGCAACGGCTTGGCGTCTCAAAGTCCATGGTGAGCCGACGCATCGCGCGCGTTGAGGCGGAACTGGGCGTCCAGCTCGTCGCACGCACGACACGCGGCATCGCACTGACCGAGGAAGGCGCAACGTTTCGCGATTACGCGGCGAGGATCTCAGCGGAGATCGATGTGGCACGCGAAACGATCCTGCCGGCGGGCGAGCTGCGCGGGCGTCTAAGGGTCGCCGCCCCTTTATCGTTCGGACCGACCCATTTCGCCCCTGTCCTCTCTCAGATGGCGCGCCGGCACCCACAGCTCCAGGTCATCTCGTGCTACACCGACCGCTTCGTCGATCTTATTACCGAGGGTTTCGACTGCGCAATCCGGATCGGCTACCTGCCGGATTCCAATCTCGTGGCAAGGCGCGTCGGACCACTCTACGGAAGGTTCGTTGGGAGTCCCGACTACGTGGCCCGGAATGGTTCGCCAGAAACGCCGGACGAACTTCTCAAGCATGAGGCGCTCATGCAGGGAACGGAGACCTGGCAGGTCACCGATGGCGACCAGGTGCTCAACATCCGACCGCAGGGCCGCTTCAAGGCCGACAACGGAGTGGCACTGCTCGCAGCCGCATTGGAAGGTCTTGGCATCGCCAGACTTCCAAACGGCCTCACAGACCAGCATATCGCATCCGGGGCGCTCATCGAGGTGATGCCGAAGCACCCGCCGCCCACAGCTGGCATCTTCGTCGTCAGGCCTCCTGGACAGCATCCTGCCAAGAAAGTCCGCGTGCTGACAGAGATGCTGATCGAATGCTTCGACTCCGGCTCCTAGGAGCGCGCCGAATCCTACGGTGCAAGATACTCTGAAAAGAAATCGGCCAGCCTTTTGACCGCCGGGCCAACGTATTCCGGCTTGTAATACAGGTCGTAGTGGCCCGCGCCTTCGACTTCGAAGAAGTGCTTCGCTTTCGAGAGAGAGAGGTCGAACAGACGCCTCCCCGCCTCGTATTGCCCGGTCGGCCCTTGGCGCCCGCCGACGATTACCTGCAGCGGCTGTGTCAGCAACTCGGGCACAAGGCTGAATGCGTCGAAACCCAATAAGCCGCCATAGCTGACAAATAGCAGGCGGTTCGTCGAATTCGGATGCCGATACTCCGTCTCCCGGTAGAACGTAACGGCCTCCAGAAGCTCGAGATCGGTTATCCCTGCCGCCTTGGCTTCTGCAAGGGAGTCAGGAATCCATGGATCTCTTCGCGGCTCGGCACCACGGGCCTGCGCGGTGCGCTCTGCCGCGGCGTCCTGGAGGGTCTGACGGTAGTCGGGAAGCATGCGACGCATCGCTTCGCCGATGTCGTTGGCAACGACTGTGCCTACCGCCTTGAAGCGCGGTTCAGTCAGGGCCGCCTTGATTGCGTAGCCGCCGCCTGCGCAAATCCCGAGAAGCCCGATCCGCGCCTCGTCTACATAAGGTAGCGTCGTCAGATGATCGACCGCACATTTTATGTCTTCGACACGAACGGCCGGATCTTCGAGATCGCGGGGTTGGCCGCCGCTCTCGCCCTGGTATGACGGGTCGAACGTCAGGGCTAAGAAGCCGGATGCGGAGAGCCTTTCGGCGTAGATGCCGCCGATCTGTTCCTTCACGCTGCTGCCGGGTGTCGCCAGGACGATCGTGGGATATGCGCCAGCCTCCTCAAAGTCTGGCGGCAGGTGGATGTTGCCGACGACCTCGACACCTCTGTTCATGAATGAAACCCGCTTGATCATGCGGTAACACTCCTTCTTATGTTCATGGCGTCATCACGACCCGCCCTAGGGGCTTAGCAGCCTCGGCGTATTCGTGTGCCTTCGCGGCGTCTTCGAGTGCGAAAGATCGGTCGATCACGACGTCGACCCGGCCGGCTGCGGCAGCGGTAAGGAGATCGTCGACGGTGCCGTGCACCGAAGGCCGTTCGAAGATGGATCCCATGAATACCCCGTGAAGCGTCTGATTGTTCTGCATCGGCTGCCATAGATCGACATCGAGCTTTCCGCCGCCGGCATTGCCGAGGAAGACGAGGCGCCCTTCCGGTGCGAGTACTAAAAGCGAAGCCTGCAATGTAGAGCCGACCGGGTCGATGACCAGTTGGACGCCCTTCCTGTCGGTCAGTCGGCGCGCCTCTTCAACCACGTCGTGCTGGAGCCGGTCGACGACGAAGGTGGCGCCGAGTTCGATCAGACGGCTCTGCCTCTCGCTCCCGCTTGCGACGGCGATGACGGTCGCTCCTGCCTGTCTGGCAAGCTGCACCGCCGCCAGCCCCACGCCTCCAGCCGCGGCGTGGATAAGGACAGTTTCGCCCTCCCGGACACCACCTCGGGTTATCACGCTGTGATAGCCGGAGCCAAAGGAGATGGGCAGCGCGGCGGCTTTTGCAATGTCCAGGCCCGCGGGAACCAGCCATGTTCGCGAAGCAGCGACAGCCCAGAGTTCAGCGTGCGATCCCTGCATGCTGAAGGCAGCGACCTTGTCGCCGACGGCACATGTGGTCACGTCTTCGCCCACACTCAAGACCGTTCCAGCCGCTGCGTAGCCTACCACCCACCGAGGTACCTGGGACGTCGATCTGCGATTGATTAGATCTCCGCCTTCAATGGAGATCGCTTCCACTCTTATGAGAACTTCGTCCGGCCCGCAGACCGGATCAGGCACGTCGACATATTTAAGCACAGACGGTGGTCCCGGATTGTCGTAGACGGCGGCCTTCATCTTCACTCCATTCTAAGTGGAAACGTGTGGAGACATGTAGGTGGTCCACGGTCCCGAAAAAGGGCTCCCTATCAGGAACGCCATGTCGCGCGATTTGCAACGGGCAAGATGGAAAGCGGTCGCTGTTCCCCACCGCGCAACAAGCTGTCGCATTCACCGCTACTTCAACCACTGCGCCGGGGCCACGATATAGGCGGAACACCCTGTCGGGCGCATCCGCAGAGCTGCGGCACTCCCGACTTCACAACTGACGACGAAGAAAGGAACCGAATCCCATGATCGATTTGAGTGGTAAGCGCGCCTTGGTTACTGGCGGCTCTCGCGGCATCGGTGCGTCCATTGTTGAAGCACTTGCGGACAATGGCGCCGATGTGGCGTTTACCTACCAGAGTGCGGCCGAGAAGGCCGCAGCGGTTGCCCGGTCCGTCGAAAGCCGCGGCCGTCGAGCCGTCGCCATCCAGGCCGACAACGCCAATCCGCAGGCGATCGCGCGGGCTGTCAAAGACGCCGTGGCCGCGCTCGGCGGGCTGGACATCCTCGTCAATAGCGCAGCGATCGGTCATTCAGGCACCATCGCCGATCTGGACCTGGACGATTATCAAGCCCTGATGGACGTCAACGTGCGAGCGCCGGTGCTGTTCGCAAAGGCGGCGATTCCGCATCTGCGAGACGGCGGCCGTATCGTCACGATCGGCTCCGCGCTCGGTGAGCGGGTGCCCTTCCCTGGGCTCACGCCGTACGCAATGTCGAAGGCGGCACTGACGTCCTTCACGCGCGGCCTCTCTCGCGAACTTGGACCGAGCGGCATCACCGTGAACCTCGTCCAGCCTGGAGCGACGGACACGGATGCCAACCCGGCCGACGGCGCGGCAGCAGACTTCCAGCGAAGCCTGACGTCGCTGGGGCGCTACGGCGAGCCGAAGGAGGTTGCGAACGCCGTGGTATTTCTGGCAAGCCCCGCCGCGAGCATAATCACAGGCGCGACGCTTACCGCAGACGGCGGCGCGATCGCCTGACGCACTTCCCCACAGGCGTGGCCTTTCGCTGAGGACGGCCACGCTTTCCGCGACATCGGAAACCTTCCCTGCAGTCAAAGGCTGCGCAAGATTTCTACAGTCGCCTTGATGTGATTTGAACCGACGTCAAGTTGGTTGAGCGCCCAAAGCATTGAAACCGATGTACGATTTTAGATCCGAGAACCCGTGACCGACCGTTACGTGCTCAAACGAATGTCTTCTGGTGGGTCTAAACCGATCTCGATGTTGCCCTTTCTCCTGATTCGGTTAAGCGCGCTTTGGCCTTCTTCAGACAGCATGCCGTTTGCAGCTTTCTGAAGAGCCTCCTGCCACGATGGCCCACGTTGCCACGCTTCTTCGAACGCGATCGCGAAATCGGACGCCCTGCGGGTTTCATAGAGAGCTTCGAAAAGGATCTCGGCTTGGCGGATATCTTTTTCGCGTTTGACCGCACTCAGCCCGTCGGTCCTGCGTCTTGTGGCCACGATCATTTTATGCACCGCATATCGGGCAGGGTCTGGAACAGTCACCGGGACGCCGCTCTTGTGCAACAGGATCGTTCGTAAGGGATCTCTAATCAGGAAATCGAGAAACCGGAGTGGATCCGCGCTTGCGCCACCAAGAGCAGGCATGCTTGCGGGTTGGTCGATGTAGTCATCAGATCCTCGGTTTGAAGTTAAAAATTCGACACGATATCCAGTCGCATTCTGAAAGGCGGACGAGGCAATCGAACCTGATCGATGGGGGACTGGCCGAAAACTTGGATCAACGTTCTGCAGGAGATCAACAATGGGAGGCAGCGTGTCTTCAACCTCGCGAGAGAGTGCATAATCCTGGGCAATATCGGCATCCCCGGTCAGAATTGCAGCCGCTGGCAATCGAACGCCGAGCAAGCCCGCATAGGTCTGAAATGCGACCGTGCCGATGAGCACACCGCGAAGCCGAAAGAGGCCGCCGGATGCAAGCGCTTCCACGATCGCTCCTGACATCGTATCCGGTGCAATCATCCCGCCTTCACGAGTGAGACTGCTTACCATCCTTCTGCGTGCGAGAAGATCATCTTTCTGCCGCTGATGTGTCTCGACGCGGCGCGTGATCTCTCCATCTTCTGTAGGACCGACATAGCGCCGGGATTTTCCACCGGAACCATCCGGTATGTCGAAGTACCAGTAGCTTTTTTCCTTGACCACGACGCGCTGAAAGCGGCCTTCTGCCGGAAAATCGGCGGTCCAGGCAGCGTCCACTGACCGTTGTCCCAGCTCTGCCAGCATTGTCTGATAGACGAGATCAATCTTTTTCATCGTGACACCAACGGCGTTATACCTTTTTCGAAGGGCGGTATATCAAAGAGTATCCCGCTGCGAAAGGGTTGAGACGTCACTATATCCATCGGCGGGGATCTGAGCGTTCCACAAGCACCAAGCGACCTTGCGTATTGATATAAGCAGGAGGGAGATCCTCAAGCCAGCCATCTCCCTACGGGCAGAAATCTGATACATCGTTTCTTAAAGCTCACCACATATTCCCGCTCGCCCTCGGCATTAACGCCGAGAGAAACGGAATGAGCATGAACAAAAACGACCTTTCATCACGTCATTTTCAGCGAAAGATATCCCAATTCTGCGAGCTGCGTATTGCGCCGATTGTGTACAGGCGGGTGCTGGAGAAAATCCATCCCTTCCTGGTCAGCTTGATTATCTACCGGGAATCGCCCCCGCTCGTGAATGGACATATCGACTGGACGGCGATCACTCAGGCCTGCGGGATTGAAGCCGATTTGACGGCAGAACTGAAAAAGCGGCTTCAGCCAGGCTTGGATGCAATCATCAGGTGGCTAGGTGCAACACCAGCGGCCGAAGCAGACAGTTGGCCTGGACAAAATGGCGTCCGCCAAAGAGCAGCCGCCGCGACTTCAACCAGAAAGCCTCAACGTGCGACGGCCGATGGCATCGTTGCCCCGTCTGAATCGGTGCCACGTGGGCCGACTCCAACCGATCAGCCCTTTCCCTGAAGCACTATTCGAAGCGACAGAAGATCCCGCGAGCTTTCAGGAAGCACTTGTCTATCATATGCGTCGGTTCGGCGACACCTATTGGCAGCTCTATCGCGACGTAGTTCATCTGAATGAGACCTTTGACAACAAGACGCTGTTATCCTGGATCCAGGGCGAGCGCGTGCCGCGATCTGTTGCTAGCTTCAATATCCTTCGCCGCATCGAGCAACGCTATCGGCTTTCGGAGGGATATTTCAAAGAGAAGCTGCCGCACCGGGGACGTTCGCTATATGGTCACGATCTCGGTGACATCAGCCCTGCTGAGCGGCGAAGGATTTCGTTGCATCTGCCCGAGGACTTCAACAGCCTGCCCTTTACCAAGCGGGAGGAGATCCTCGATTGGGTGCGCCGGGTGATCATTTCCGGCTCTACGGAATATCGCCGCTATCAGGCGGCAGCCAGTAAGCAGCGTTATGCCATCCGCTTTCCCGGCGTCACTTATGGCAGCAGGTTTATTCATCTCGATCGTTGGCCTCCGCGACCGGCGCCAATCAGAATGTCGCTGCAGAACTTGACGATCCGGATCTGCTCTCCGGCGTTGTCGATGCACCGCCGAAGCTTGCAATGGAAATGGCTGATCTCGTCCGCTTCAAGACTTCGACGCTGACGGCGATTGGCTTTCAGCGCAATGGCGTCTGGGGTGAAGAAACAGCCTCCCAGAAGATTGAGCACCTCGGCTTAATGTTTGGTGCGCTGGCTGCCTCGCCAAACGGTGTCGTGAAGGGTTTCGGTCTGCCAGTCAGCCAGTTGAGTTTCGGCCTTCTCGTCTTCCCCGCTGTTTGGGACTGGTATCTACAATGGCGTGAGCAGCGGCGTGGCTTCTACACCAAATGGGAAGAAGACATGCTGATGGTAGCGCAAGCTCTCACTCGTGCGGATGTTGGCTGGGTTCGGCAGCACCTGGAGCTACTTCAGAATGTCCGGCCCATAAAGGGGCTGATTGAGCAGGAAGAGATTGAATTTGCCGCCCGCGATTGGCACGGGCCTGTGACGCTTTCCACCGACATGCCGCCAACCGATCCAAAGAAATCCAACGGGTCATGCGTGTTCACCGAGATCCCTTCGAGCCAATCATGTGTGTCCTCGAGGCCGACAGCCCATTGGCGGAATATCGTAAGATTACGGACGAGATCCTTGAGCGGATGCCGGATGAAAGCAGATACCCGCGGCCAGCGGCCGAAGCCGTCAGATCCTTCCTGCTCCTCCGGCTTGGCCTCCATCTCGGGCTCCGACAAAAGAACCTTCGCCAACTTCGTGTCTGCCCCCGTGGACACTATCCGACGTCAGAACGCCGGCTTGAAGATATGAAGTGCGGCGAGCTGCGCTGGAATGATCGCGACCATGGGTGGGAAGTCCTTATCCCGTCGGTCGCATTCAAAAACTCCGGCTCCTCTTTCTTCGGACGGAAACCCTTTCGGCTGATCCTGCCGGACCTGCTCGATCTCTACGAGTATCTCGATGCCTATATTGACCGTCATCGCGGTGTCCTCCTTGGAGGAGCCAAGGATCCCGGAACGCTCTTCGTCAAGACGGTGAAGACGACGAGCATTGATGCGGCTTACAATTCGACCACGTTCTACGAGGCATGGCGGACTGTTATTCAACGCTACGGGATCTATCACCCTTACACCGGGCGTGGCGCAATCAAGGGCTTGCTACCACATGGACCGCATAACATTCTCGCGACACATATTCTGAACCAGACCGGATCATACGAGCAGGCGAGTTATGCTATTCAGGATACTCCTGATGTCGTGCGACAGCACTATGGTCGCTTCCTGCCGCAAGACACGGCCGCGCTGGCGGCCAAGATCCTCAATCAGGTTTGGGAAGCTGCGTAAAATCGAATGAGATGCCCAGCTTGGATGTTGGCTGCAGCCAACAT
>NZ_DDHH01000180.1:35758-36274 GCF_002338015.1 Rhizobium sp. UBA1881 | reverse complement strand
GGCGAGCCGCCGCCGACCCTGTTCGAATATATTCCCGACAACGCCCTGCTCTTCATCGACGAAAGCCACGTCACCATTCCGCAGATCGGCGGCATGTACCGGGGCGACTTCCGCCGCAAGGCGACGCTTGCCGAATACGGCTTCCGCCTGCCCTCGTGC
The DNA here is from genome assembly GCF_002338015.1 of Rhizobium sp. UBA1881. Classification (NCBI taxonomy): domain Bacteria; kingdom Pseudomonadati; phylum Pseudomonadota; class Alphaproteobacteria; order Hyphomicrobiales; family Rhizobiaceae; genus Rhizobium; species Rhizobium sp. UBA1881. Next base: position 36,115 of record NZ_DDHH01000180.1, on the reverse strand, counting down.
ATGGACAACCGCCCGCTGCGCTTCGAGGAATGGGACGCGATGCGTCCCGACACCGTCGCCGTCTCGGCCACCCCTGGCGGCTGGGAACTCGACCAGTCCGGCGGCGTCTTCGCCGAGCAGGTGATCCGCCCGACCGGCCTGATCGACCCGCCGGTCGAGGTCCGCTCTGCCCGCAGCCAGGTCGACGACGTGCTCGGCGAGATCCGCGAGACCGCCGCGAAAGGTTATCGCACGCTCTGCACCGTGCTCACCAAGCGCATGGCCGAGGACCTCACCGAATATCTGCATGAACAGGGCGTGCGCGTCCGCTACATGCACTCGGACATCGACACGCTGGAGCGCATCGAGATCATCCGC
>NZ_DDHH01000180.1:12191-35608 GCF_002338015.1 Rhizobium sp. UBA1881 | reverse complement strand
GAGCGCATCGAGATCATCCGCGATCTTCGTCTGGGTGCTTTCGACGTGCTCGTCGGCATCAACCTGCTGCGCGAAGGCCTCGACATTCCCGAATGCGGCTTCGTCGCCATTCTCGACGCCGACAAGGAAGGGTTTCTGCGCTCGGAGACGTCGCTGGTACAGACCATCGGCCGCGCGGCGCGTAACGTCGACGGCAAGGTCATCCTCTATGCCGACAACATCACCGGCTCGATGCAGCGCGCCATGGACGAGACCGCCCGCCGCCGCGAAAAGCAGGTGGCGTACAACACCGAACACGGCATCACCCCGGAATCGGTGAAGGCGAAGATCTCCGACATCCTCGACAGCGTCTACGAACGCGATCACGTCCGCGCCGATATCTCCGGTGTATCAGGCAAGGGCTTCGCCGACGGCGGCAACCTCGTGGGCGGCAACCTGCAGACCCATCTCAACGCGCTGGAAAAACAGATGCGCGACGCCGCCGCCGACCTCGACTTCGAAAAGGCCGCGCGCCTCCGCGACGAAATCAAACGCCTCAAGGCCGCCGAACTCGCCGTCATGGACGACCCGATGGCGCGCGAGGAGTCCAAGGCCATGGAAGGCATCAAGCGGAACGCCAAGGCCACCCGCGAGTCCCTTCTCCCCAGCGGGGAGAAGGTGCCCGGCAGGGCGGATGAGGGGGCCACGCCCTCGACCTCCCTCTTCCAGAAACCCACCCTCGACGACATGGGCCCAGGCACCGACACCGCCATCCCGTCCCGCACCTTCCGCCGCAACGACCTCGACGAAATGACCGTCGGCCGCACCGAAAAGCCCGTGTCAGGCAAGCTCCCGGAAAAGCCCGACGCCGCCAAGAGCACCAAGCGCTTCTCCCCCCTGCTCGAAGGCCAACCCGACCGCGACGACCCACGCCCCCTGGTACGCGGCAAGACGGGCGTCGGCAGCTATGAGGATGCGGGGGATGTGAAGAGGCAGAAGCGGACGAAGGGCAAGACGGGGCGGCCGGGGCGGTAGGTGGCGCCAGCTTGACGCCACCGACCAAACTCCCATAATCGCCTGAACCGGAGGTTCTCCATGAACGCGATTACCGTCCATCTCCCCGAGGAAACCGCCGCCCGCCTCGACCGCCTGGCCGACAAGCTATCCAAGCCGGCGGATAGCGTCGCCGCCGATGCGATCGAGGATTTTCTCGCCCGCGAGGAATGGCAGTTGGCTGAAATCGAGGCCGGTCTCGCGGAAGCCGACCGGGGAGAATTTGCGGGCGACGATGAGGTGAACGCGGTTTTCGCCAAGTATGGCGTAACGGATTGGTCAGTAAAATCCCCCGATGCACGGCAAAACGGACGTCGTAAGTTATGACGATGCCGGGGATGCAAAGAGCGACAAGCGGGGCAAGGCAGGACGGAGGCGAGCGTCTTTCCCGTCAGTCCCTTATGCGCCAGTAGTTTGTTCCGCTTGCAGATATTGCTTCAATTGCGTGCCGCTCATTTGGCGGAGAATTCGCACTCAGCAAGGTAAAAATGTCACCAAGAATAGTCCTGCTGGTTCCAACGTATCCGTGAGCAAAGTCGCCCAAATTCAGATTGTTCACAAGGATTGTATCCATTCCTTGAAGAACGAAGGTCGGTGGCGTGATTCCTATTCGAGGGAAACTATGAAGCCAGCCGGATATCTTTAAGGCCTTATCCCGATCAGAAATATATGATGTAGTCCTGGTAGAGTGTTTTACCGCGTAGATCCCAACGTGCGGCATTATCGCGGAATCGACGTCCGCCGCCGCCAATATTACCTGGTTCAGATACTTTTCCACCGGCACCTGCTTAGCGGCAAGCACTTCGATGGCGCCGAGTACGCACCTGCATCCCATACTATGGGCGATAATATTTGCACTCCCTTGTGTGGAATGCCTGACGAACTGCTCAATGAACTCAGCTAGTGCGTACTTGCTTGCTTCAGCAGCGGCTTCGTCTGCATTATAGCTCAGCAGATTTCCTTTAGAAGGCCAACTGAATAGACCTATGCCTTGTCCAAGACCAAGGTCGTATCCTATCTGTGCCGATCGGATGACGGCTTGTTCGAAGCTGTTGTTAAAGCCGTGGACGAATATGGTCGGGCGTTCTTTGATTTTCATCCGAAGTGAAGTGTCGCGAAGCAACGACCAAAAGAGTTCGCCGTTGAGCGGAATCAAGGTCTCTATTTTTAGGCGATCGTCTTTTCTGTTAACGAGCCTCTTCCATAACGGTGAACCTAGCGATCCTATTTGGTGCCCTTCCGGAACGTCGACTTCGCAAACACCGTAGCTTAGATTTGGGTCTAGATTGCCATTAAACCCCGTCAAGACACCTCTGGTATAGACCGGAATCCTATTTGTTCCGAAGAATACATCGTACTTATTCTTTCTGGTCTTTGGTTTTTCCTCTTTAACTTCTTTTAGGAAGTGCGGCTTGGCGCTGCTTTTGGAAGAATCTGCACGCTCAGCGAGTTCCGACCGATAGGACTCTCGATCGGGAAAAACTCGAACCGAGTGTATAGCCGCTACGTTCTGCTGTTTGGTGTCAAGTTTACTTCCAATGAACAAGGCGCTGGATATATGTGCGCTCTCAAACGCGACGCCGGTTACGATTGAATTGTCGAAAATTGCGCCCGAAAATAATGAGCGAGCGATATTTGCACCGGCTAGATTGGCACGAGTGAACTTCGCCTTTTCGAAATTAGACTTAGACATGTCTGCCTCAGTCAAGTTCGCACCAGAAAAGGCCGCGTTGCAAAAATTCAGGCCAGACAAATCCGCTCCGGCCAAGTTAGCGTTGGATAGATCAATGCGTTCAAAGAAACGCGATGTCTTCGGCGCGTCGCGAAAGTCCGGCGGCAACAAATCGAAAAATCTTATCCCCGACAGATCCGGCGCGAACGTCACTTTCTTGCGGCGTCTGTTCCATTGCTCAACACCTTCACTGAGCCAATTCACATGCCAACGGTCAGCCATAATTCCCCGAAGTAATCAGTATAAATAGAGAAACAATCCTCACTTCGGTAGTGCAAGTCAAGCATCGGCTACAACCTTTGGTGATTTTGCACAACCGCCATCGTGACCGAAGGAGCAGGCAATCAGCTGCATCAGATGTAGCTACACGAAAGACTGCTCAGCGACGTCTAAATTGATTGATCGCGCTCGTAGCTTCAGTAGAAATTTTCTGTCGAAAATTTCCCCCACCCTCCCCACCCATGCCATCATCCCCTCACCCCACCACGGATACACCGGCAGGCGTGCCGGCGAGGTGGGGTCGGCGCTGGGTGTTTGAGGAGGACGCAAGCTCTCTCATCCGGGGTTCGCAGAAAATGGTCTCCCTCCGGTGACGGCGGGTTCCGTCGCAAGACGGGTCCGAGTCGAGCCCGGACGTGCCTGTGAGGCACACATGGTCTCGTCGCGAAGTTGGGCGAGAAGGCAGAGAGACCGGAGTTGCGTTCATAAACCGCCGAACGGGGTGCTGGAAGGCACCATATTTTTTACTCTATCGAGGTGTTTTCCAGCACCCCGTCCGAACTGCCGCCTTCGGGCTGGCGCCAGCAGTGCAGGATCAAGCCACGGGTGAAACCAGCCGCGTGACGGCCTTGCCGCGCGCCGGAACCGAAGAGGACCGCAATGCCGCAGCACGCCCATGATAATCCCGGCAAGGACCTCAAGGACCGCCTCGGTCTCGAGTTGATCGTTGCGCTGGCGGCGAGGACATCGGAGATGCTGTCCATGCCGGTCTTAACCTGCCCGATCAACCGCTGCCGCCGCGCTCGCGCCTGCCAGCGCATCGCCGTCAAGGGAAGCAAGCTCGCCTGCGTCCATACGCTGCCCTCGGAATACACACCCTGCTTCACCGACTATCTCGGCTGGGCCGGGATGGCCTGCGCCGATGCTCGCGATGGAGAGCACGGCGCGATGTTCCGGCTCCTTGACCTCCTGCCGCCGGACCTGCGCGGCCATACGGTGTCGGTCGTCCGTGATTGCCTTGCCGGCGACGCCCGGGCGCTCGCCTGCCTTGATGAGACACTTGCCCTTATCGCCGAGAAAGCGCCACCGGTCTTCGAGCACCCGCAGGAGGAAGCGCAGGCCACACCCTGATGCGATCGCGATCGCGATCGTGATCGCCACCGCCCCCGCCCCCGGCGCCCCGCCCGCCGACATCGCGTTAAACTTGCGTCAACGCCCGCGTGGCATATCTCGCATCGAGACACGGTAGGAGACTTTTATGGCATTCGTCGGCTTCAAGAACACCCACAATCACACGATCTACGTCAATCCGGCCCAGGTGCTCTATGTCTCGACCTATGAGGAAGACGTCACGATCATCGCTTACGCCGCCGCCGATGCCGCCGGCAAGCCTGCCGTCTCCTATGTGCGCGGGAGTGCCGACATGGTGCAGCACAAGCTCAGCGCCGGCGCGGCCCGCTGATCGCACTCGCGTCTACCGGGAATTTCGCTCGCGTTTAGCGGGCAGTCGCCCAACAGTTGGGCATTCGCACGGATTGAGGATGTGAACGTGCCGTTCCGGTACGCATTCCCGGAATGGGTCAGCGATACCGGCTCGCCGTTACCAATCGTCAAGTGTTTGAATCTTTGGCCATTCCCGCTTTGGAGCGGCTGGTGTCAGAATAATGTCGCTTGCATTTTGCTCCGTTTACTGGCACCAATTGTGTACTCGGGCATTTGCATGCCGGTGACTGGACTGATGTGGCTGAGCCCTTCTTTGAGGGGCGGCGTGGGGGGACCTTCACGCGCGTAGACGTTCTTTCCCCGTTCGTGAACTACTCGACTGACCCTTCGCGTTCTGAGTTAAGATGAGGGAGCGCGAAAGTGAAAGCCGTCCGTTTCCTCTCGGGGGGATGGATACCAGACAGACTACAGGGAAAAGGACCTATCCCAATGGCCACCAAAGGCGTCGTAAAATTCTTCAACCAGGACAAGGGTTTTGGTTTCATCACTCCTGATGGCGGTGCGAAGGACGTATTCGTTCACATCTCCGCTCTCCAGGCTTCCGGCATCCAGTCGCTCCGCGAAGGCCAGCAGGTTACCTTCGACACCGAGCCGGATCGCATGGGCAAGGGCCCGAAGGCCGTCAACATCTCGGCCAACTAATACTGGTTTCTGCCTCGGCAGGACTGCGAAACGGCGCTCCGCAAGGGCGCCGTTTTCGTTTTCCGGCTTGCTGGCGCCGGGTGGCTCGATCGGGTGCCAATGGGATGGCAGCGTGCAATGAAGGCGTGATAGCTTAAATGCGCCTCCCCCATTGATCGCAATGGACGAACCCGGCATAGCTGCATTATGAATGACGACAATTTCCGCTAAGGCCCCCGCAATGGTAAACTATATCGAAGCCTCCTCCGCGCCATCCAAGAATACCGGCGCCATCAGGCTCTACGGCGCCGATGCCTTCGCGGGCATGCGCAAGGCGTGCCAGGTCACCGCCCGGTGTCTCGATGCGCTTGACGATATCGTCAAGCCGGGTGTGACGACCGATGCGATCGATCGCTTCGTCTTCGATTTCGGGCTTGAGAATGGCGCTGTTCCGGCGACGCTCAATTACCGTGGCTATACGAAATCCACCTGCACCTCGATCAACCATGTCGTGTGCCACGGCATTCCGGATGCCAAGCCGCTGCGCGAGGGCGACATCGTCAATATCGACGTCACCTATGTGGTCGATGGCTGGCATGGCGATTCCAGCCGCATGTATACCGTCGGCACCGTCAAGCGCGCCGCCGAGCGGCTGCTTGAGGTGACCTATGAATCGCTGATGCGCGGGATCGCCGCCGTGCGCCCCGGTGCGCGCACCGGCGCCATCGGCGAGGCGATCCAGACCTATGCCGAGGCCGAGCGGTGCTCCGTGGTGCGCGATTTCTGCGGCCATGGGGTCGGCGCGCTGTTTCACGACAGCCCGAATATCCTGCATTACGGCCGCGCCAGCGAGGGGCCGGAGCTGCGCGAGGGCATGATCTTCACGATCGAGCCGATGATCAACCTCGGCCGGCCGCATGTGAAGGTCTTGGCTGATGGCTGGACCGCCGTTACCCGCGACCGGTCGCTGTCTGCGCAATACGAGCACACGGTCGGCGTCACCGCCGATGGCTGCGAGATCTTCACGCTGTCGCCCGGCGGGCTCGACCGCCCGGGCCTGCCACCCCTCACAAAATGAGCAGTTGATGGCAAAAGGACCGGTTTCCCATTCCGAAGACCTGGAGCTGCCTTTCGCGGCGGATGAGGACGATGGCATGGACGAGCGGTCCTTTTTCGCCGAGCAGGCCGGCAAGCCCGCAGCGCTCCGGCCCTCGCCTGCCAAGGAAGAGCATTACCACGGCCACCGCGAGCGGCTGCGCCAGCGCTTCCGCGATCATGGCGATACAGCGCTTGCCGATTACGAGATGCTGGAGCTGATGCTGTTCCGGCTGATCCCGCGCCGCGATACCAAGCCGATCGCCAAGGCGCTGCTGGAGCGCTTCGGCTCGCTCGCCGCCGTCTTCGGCGCACCGATCGCGCTGCTGCAGGAGGTGAAGGGTGTCGGCGAGGCTGTGGCGCTGGACCTGAAGCTGATCTCGACCATCGCCCACCGGACGCTGAAGAGCGAGCTGCGCGGCAAGCAGGTGCTGTCGTCCTGGTCGTCTGTCATCGAATACTGCCACGCCGCCATGGCGCACGAAACGCGCGAGCAGTTCCGCATCCTGTTCCTCGACAAGCGCAACGCGCTGATCGCCGACGAAGTCCAGGGGCATGGCACCGTCGACCATACGCCGGTTTATCCGCGCGAAGTGGTGCGCCGCGCGCTGGAGCTTTCAGCCACCGCGATCATTCTGGTCCACAACCACCCGTCCGGCGACCCCACGCCATCGCGTGCCGATATCGACATGACCAAGATGATCATCGATACGGCCAAGCCGCTCGGCATCACCGTGCACGACCACATCATCATCGGCAAGGACGGCCATGCCAGCCTCAAGGGCTTGCGGCTGATCTGAATCGCCCGCCGGGAATTTCCCCGCACGGGTCTGGTCCGCTATTCTGCGGCGACCTGTTATTTCTCATCGTCGATGGCCGCCTCTATGGCGAACCATCCTGCAGCACCGACACCGCCGCCCTTATTTCGTCTCGCTCATTCCTAATATTCGGCCGTAAATCAATCTGCAACATTGACCGGATACCTGTGAACGCGCCATTTTGCGTCGCAATATGATTCCAGCTTTTCAACCGGGGCCTGCTTCCATGTTTCAATACGATCTCGTTGTTGTGGGGAGCGGCCCGGCCGGTCGCCGTGGTGCTATTCAGGCCGCCAAGCTCGGCAAGAAGGTGCTCGTCATCGAGCAGGGCAAGCGCGTCGGCGGCGTCTCCGTTCATACAGGCACCATCCCCTCGAAGACCTTGCGCGAGACGGCGCTCAATCTCTCCGGCTGGCGCGAGCGCGGCTTCTACGGCAAGGCCTACCGGGTCAAGCAGGAGATCAGCGCCGAGGACCTGCGTCGCCGCCTGCTGATCACGCTCGACCATGAAGTCGAAGTGCTGGAGCACCAGTTCGCGCGCAACCGCGTGCAGCACCTGCGCGGCAAGGCGAGCTTCATCGATGCCTCGACGCTCGAAATCGTCAAGGACGACGGCGAAGTCATGCGCGTCTCGGCCGCCAGCATTCTGCTTGCCGTCGGCACCAAGCCGTTCCGCCCGGATTATATCCCCTTCGACAACAGAACGGTTCTCGACAGCGACGAGCTGCTCGATATCGAGGAACTGCCGCGCTCCATGGTCGTGATCGGTGCCGGCGTCATCGGTATCGAATATGCCACCATCTTCAGCGCGCTCGATACCGCCGTCACGCTGATCGATCCGAAGTCGACGATGCTCGACTTCATCGACAAGGAAATCGTCGAGGATTTCACTTACCAGCTGCGCGACCGCAACATGAAGATCATGCTCGGCACCAAGGCTGAGAAGGTCACCAAGCTCGATGACGGCAAGGTCGAGCTCATTCTCGACAATGGTCGCCGCCTGGTGACAGACATGGTTCTGTTCGCGGCAGGCCGCATGGGCGCCACCGATGCGCTGAACCTGAAGGCGGCGGGCCTCGAGGCCGACAGCCGTGGCCGCCTCAAGGTCAATCCCGAGACGTTCGAGACATCCGTGCCCGGCATTTACGCGGCGGGCGACGTGGTCGGCTTCCCAAGCCTCGCTTCCACCTCGATGGAACAGGGCCGCATCGCGGCGCGCGTCGCCGTCGGCGCCGTGGCCAAGGAGCCGCCGAAATACTTCCCCTACGGGATCTATGCCGTGCCGGAGATTTCCACCTGCGGCTTGACGGAAGAAGAGATGAAGGAACGCGGCATTCCCTATGAATGCGGCATCGCCCGTTTCCGCGAGACCTCGCGCGGCCATATCATGGGCCTCGATACCGGTCTCCTGAAGCTGATCTTCTCGCTCAAGACGCGCCGCCTGCTCGGCGTCCACATCGTCGGCGAAGGCGCGACCGAGCTGGTTCACATCGGCCAGGCCGTGCTCAATCTCAAGGGAACGGTCGAGTATTTCGTCGAGAACACGTTCAACTACCCGACTCTCGCCGAAGCCTACAAGATCGCCGGCCTCGATGCCTGGAACCGGATGGGCGATATCAAGTCCGAATTGTGATCGCGCGATTTTGCGTGTCGGGGCGGTGGTCGCGACACGCATATTACAGTTTAAACAATAGCTTAGACTTTCCGGATCCGCCCGATCGTGGGCGCGTCGGCGTCGCAAAAGCGTCTCTTGTATAATCCGCAGTCTCTGGTAGCGTCGCTGGTGGGGGTTCTCTCTTACCAGTGAGTGAACGTGCGCGAACAGTCCGAGACGTCTGACCGGAATTTTCAACTCATCCTCATCAAGCCGTCGCACTATGACGACGATGGCTATGTCATTCGCTGGTGGCGGGCGATGATCCCGTCCAATTCGCTGGCGGCGCTCTATGGAATTGCCGCCGATTGCGCCGAGCGGCGGGTGCTCGGACCCGGTGTCGGCATCGACATCACCGTTATCGACGAGACCAATACGCGGGTGAACACCTCAGCATTGCTGCGGCAGCTGAAAGCCAACGGCAATTTCGGCATGGTGGCGCTGGTCGGCGTGCAATCGAACCAGTATCCGCGTGCGCTCGACATCGCCCGGCCTTTCCGCGATGCCGGCATTCCTGTTGCGATGGGTGGCTTTCATGTGTCCGGCTGTCTGTCGATGCTCGACGGCCACGCCGTGGGCCTCGACGAATGCCGGGAGATGGGCATCTCGATGTTCGCCGGCGAAGTCGAGGGGCGGCTGGACAAGGTGCTGCAGGACGCGGCATCCGGTGCTCTGGCGCCGCTCTACAATTTCATGAACGATCTTCCGAGCATCGAGGGTGCGGCGGTTCCGTTCCTGCCGAAGGTCAATGTCGCGCAGACGCTTGGATTGAGCACCAGTTTCGATGCCGGGCGCGGCTGTCCTTACCAGTGTTCCTTCTGCACCATCATCAACGTACAGGGCCGCAAGTCACGCTTCCGCACAGCCGATGATGTCGAGAAGCTGGTGCGGATGAACTGGACGCAGGGCATCCACAAGTTCTTCATCACCGACGACAACTTCGCCCGTAACAAGGATTGGGAGGCGATCTTCGACCGGCTGATCCAACTGCGTGAAAAGGATGGCATTCCGCTCGGCTTGATGATCCAGGTCGATACGCTGTGCCACAAGATCCCCAACTTCATCGAGAAATCGAAGCGCGCCGGCGTCACCCGCGTGTTCATCGGGCTGGAGAACGTCAACCCCGACAATCTGACGGCGGCGAAGAAGAACCAGAACAAGATCACCGAATACCGCAAGATGCTGCTCGCCTGGAAGGCGCAGGGTATCATGACGCTGGCCGGCTATATTCTCGGCTTCCCGGCCGATACGCCGGAATCGATCCGTCGCGATATCGCGATCATCCAGCACGAGCTGCCGCTCGATGTGATCGAGTTCTTCGTGCTGACACCGCTGCCCGGCTCGGAAGATCACCAGACGCTGTTCCGCAAGGGCGTGGCGATGGATCCGGATCTCAACATCTATGATGTCGAGCATGTCTGCACCGACCATCCGAAGATGAGCAAGCAGGAGTGGGAGAGCATCTATCAGGAGGCTTGGTCGCTCTACTATTCGCCTGATCATATGAAGACGCTGCTGCGCCGGGCGGTGGCGACGGGCGTGCCGCTGGCGCGGCTGGTGAAGGTGCTGGTGTCGTTCGCCACCACCGTGCCGCTCGAAAACGTGCATCCGCTGCAGAGCGGGCTGTTGCGCTTGAAACATCCCTCGGAGCGCCGGCCGGTTTTGCCACGCGAGAGCGCCCTGGTCTTCTGGCCGCGCTTCATCGGCGAGACGATCACCAAGCATCTGAAGCTCGGAGGTACGATCGCGCGACTGGCGGTCACCGCCTTCATGATTTCACGCGACAAGAATGCCAAGACCTATATGGACCAGGCATTGACACCTGTCGGTGACCACGAGGATGAGACGCTGGAGCTCTTCACCAAGACGGCGGGCGGTCAGGCGGCGGTCTCGCATATCAAGAAGGTCAACGAGCTCACGCATGCGCATCGGGCGGGCTGAAATCGGTGTTGTTGCCTGACCTCAAATTTTGAGCACAAAAAACCCCGCTTGAAGCGGGGTTTTTCGTTGGATCGATTGGCCGGAGATTACTCGGCGCCTTCCTCGGAAGCCTTCTTCTTCGGAGCGGCCTTCTTCTTCGGAGCAGCTTCTTCGCCTTCAGCGGCTTCAGCCTTGGCAGCAGCCTTCTTCTTCGGAGCGGCCTTCTTGGCTTCCTTCTCGGAGCCTTCGCCTTCTTCGTCGGCGAGCAGCTCTTCCTTGGTGACCTTCTTGTCGGTGACGTCGAGTTCGGTCAGCAGATGGTCGATGACCTTCTCTTCGAAGATCGGCGCGCGGATCGAAGCGGCCGCACCCGGCTGGCTGCGGAAGAATTCGAGGATCTGCTTTTCCTGGCCCGGATACTGACGCAGCTGCTCGTAGATGGCGCGCTGCATTTCGTCTTCGCTCACTTCGACGCCGGCCTTTTCGCCGATTTCGGAGAGAACGAGGCCGAGACGGACGCGGCGCTCAGCGAGCTTCTTGTACTCTTCGCGAGCCTGCTCTTCCGTCGTGTCTTCGTCTTCGAAGGTCTTGCCGGACTGTGCGAGGTCGTTGGCGACCTGGTTCCAGATGCCGTTGTACTCGGCGTCGACGAGCGAAGCCGGGGTCTCGAACTTGTACATTTCGTCGAGCTGGTCGAGGATCTGACGCTTGACCTTCTGGCGGGTCATCGAGCCGTACTGCGATTCGATCTGGCCGCGAACGATTTCCTTCAGGCGGTCAGCCGATTCCAGACCGAGCTTCTGAGCCAGTTCGTCGTTGATTTCGACGTCGGCAGGAGCAGCAACATCCTTGACGGTAACGTCGAAGGTGGCTTCAGCGCCAGCGAGGTTCTTGGCCGGGTAGTCAGCCGGGAACGTGACGTTGATGGTCTTTTCGTCGCCAGCCTTGGTGCCGACGAGCTGTTCTTCGAAGCCCGGGATGAAACGGCCCGAGCCGAGAACGAGTTCGGCGCCCTGGTCGGTGCCGCCTTCGAAGGCAACGCCGTCGACCTTGCCGACGTAGTCCATGGTGATGCGGTCGCCGTCTGCGGCCTTGCCCTTCTTGGTCTCGTAGGAACGGGCGCTTTCAGCGACCTTGAGAACCTGCTCGTTGACTTCCTCGTCGGAGATATCAACGACTTCGCGGGTGATCTTGACGCCCTTGACGGACTTCAGTTCGATCGGGGGCAGAACTTCGTAGGAGAGCGTGAACTCGAAATCCTTCTGAGCCGACAGGATCAGTTCTGCTTCGTCCTTGTCTTCCGTCATCGCGATTTCAGGCTGCGTGGCGGACTTTTCGCCGCGCTCGGCGAGAATGGAGGTCGGCTGTTCGCGGACGATCTCGTTGACGAGGTCGGCCATGATAGACTTGCCGTAAACCTTCTTGAGGTGAGCGGCCGGAACCTTGCCCGGACGGAAGCCGTTGATCCGGACCTTGTCCTTCACGTCGGCAAGACGCTCGTTCATCTTGGTTTCCATGTCCTTGGCCGGGATTACGACCTTGATTTCGCGCTTCAGCCCTTCAGCGAGCGTTTCGATAACCTGCATGTCTTCCTACCTTCAATTCGTGGCGGCCGTGCCCAGACGCCGTTCGTTTCGATGAGCACGACGCCGGAAAGTGCCGGGCGTGGCTTGTTCTCAATTCTTCTTCGTTCTGCGTGAGCGGAACGGCGCTTGGCTCCGGGCAATCGAGGGGCACCGTTTTCGGTCCCTCGCCTGCAAGCCAGCTTTGGTGCGGGTAGAGAGACTTGAACTCCCACGCCTTGCGGCACCAGAACCTAAATCTGGCGTGTCTACCAATTTCACCATACCCGCGTTCTCAAAAACCGCATGCATATGCCTGCACATGAGGCCTTCCGGAGCGCGGCGTCTCTATATCACCCGATTTGGAGGAGGCAAAGGAAAAATGAAGGTCAAATGACAGCGATTTTTCCCGCCACCGCGCGGACTTGCGGCTGCAACCGGTCAAACTCAGTAAAGCGGCTCCTCATAGGCCGGCTTGCCGTCCACCAGCAGGCTTTTGATCTGCGCCATGCCATTGGCGCCAACGCTTGCAGCAATCGACACCTGCCCATCACGGCGCGCCTCTTCCAGCGCATGTCCAGCACCTTCTGGAACGTAATAGCGCTCGATGCCGTATTCGACACGGATGGTTTCGGCCTGCGATGTCTCGCCGTAACTATAGAAGGGCTGGGTGTGGAGCACGGCCGTACCGTCGGCTGGCGGGAGCTTGTCGAAGGATGATTCGGCGATCTGCCAGAAACCGCCCTCGCCCGGCTTGATGCGCACCCAGAGGCTGCGCTCGGCCGCCTCCTTCGGCATGGCGCCTGATATCGAGGAGACGGGTACGGAGGAGATGTCGTAGTTCAGCACCACGTAATCGCCGCGCAGGAAGTCGCGCGGATCGACGGGCGCGGTCTTCAACAGAACCTGCGTTCCGTTGCGCAGGACGGATGCGCGGCTCTGGACGATATAGCCGAGCACGGCCGTCTGCAGCAGCGCCACGGTGACGGCGGCGGTGACGCAACGGCGCTTCGAGTAGCCCTTGAAGGAGAATATGCTCATTGGACCGCCTCCCTGGCCTTGCCGGCAAATCGTCGTTCGAGACGGATGACGATCCATGCAACGGCGGCGACGAAGAGGCCGGAGCAGAGGAAGAGCCCCGAGGTGCCGAGGATGGAACCGACTGTCACCGAGCCGAGATAGAGAATTTCGACGGCGAAGACCGTGTAGGCCAGATAGCGGACGGCACCGTTGTCACGCCCCTGCAAGGCGATCGCCAGCACGGAGGCGGCGAGCGTGACGACGCCGAGCGGGAGAACCCATTTGCTGGCATCGAGCTCAACATGCAGCAGGAAAAGGCCGATGACGGCTAGCAGGAAGGAATAGAAGGCGGGTGCTGCACCGGCGCCCTTGATCAGCGAGGACAGGCGCGCAACGGGCAGGCTGACCAGCACGAAGACCGCCATGCCGCCGATGACATAGATCAGCGCCAGCCACAGGTCGGAATTCAGCGTGTAGAGCCAGGCGAGCCAGCCAAGCAGCAGCAGATAGGCCAGATGGCGCACGCGGCCGGCGCCGGTATAGCGCACCAAGGCGACGACGACCGCCGCCATGACGGGCGCTGCCCATGAATCGAGCGTCATCAGGCGCATGTCGGAGCCGCTGAGATAAAGGCCGAAGCTGCCCCAGGCGAGGAAGCCCGCCACGCCCGACACCACGCCTGAGCGGAACAGCACGGCCGAGACCACGGCCATGGCGAACCAGAGATACATGACCGTCTGCTCATCGCCCGACAGATGATACATCTGCCCGACCAGCGAGATGGCGCCGCCGAAGGTGAGCGTCCCTATGACGAGCAGCGCGTTGGCGGCGGCGATCTGGCCACGGACCAAGGCCGCGCCGGCGCCGAGATGGACGGACCAGATAAGCGCGAGGATGAAGAACATCCTGACGAGACGCGGTATCGCCTCCCAGTTGGAGGCAACCACCAGTAGGATCGCGGCGCCGAGCAGGATGGCGGCGAGGATCATCAGCACATTGCCGAGACTGAAGCTTGCCGGACGCCCGTCATATTCCTTGAGCAGCGCATCGGCGGTCTGCTCGGTGAGCAACCCCTTGCCGACCCACTGCGACAAATCCCTCTCCAGACGTCCGCGATACATGCCCTACCCCGCAAATCGCGCGCAAACAGCCCTCCGGCGCGCCTCATTTTCAACCTTATAGACGCGGTTTGGTGATTGAGGAAACGGCTCCTTGTTATTTCCTTCACAGACCCTTTCGGCACAGACATTCGGAGCTGCCGTTAATCGCCCGGCAAGACTTTGCGCATAGGCTTCGTCTTGCCATGCATATTGCGCATGGAGACGGCCAAGATACTGCATCGCACTCTTCACTCAAAACCATTGAGCATGCGCGCAGCCGGGATGTACCCGGACCGGATTACCGGACGCCTTCGGATATGATTTCCGCCGACATGATCGGGATTTGGATCTATCCTCTCTTCCAAACACCCCGATCGACCTGCAACATCCTCCTCCCAGTTGCCGGTCATACGTATGGACGCCCATCGGATTGCGCATCCGGTGGGCGTCTTCGTTTTATCATCCGCAGGGCGGCTCATCCGCGCCGACGCCGCTGGATTGCTCATTTTGCCTATTGATTGACCAGAACGTGGCCAAATCGTGCCATTTACAGCTTGAGAAATGCAGCGGCTGCATATGTGCGTTGAATTCTTGTCTCTGTTAGCTCTTCGCAGTGCAATATATATTCAGCTCATCAAATAGAGGTCAGCGCCGATAGGCGGCAGCTGGCAGACGCAAGCCCTCGGAAAGGGGACCGACATGAACATTTCTCGCTCTTTCAACAACTGGCGCAAGTATCGTCAGACCGTTACCGAACTCGGCCGCATGACCAACCGCGAATTGCACGACCTCGGCATCGACCGCGCCGACATCCAGCGCGTTGCTCGCGACGCCGTTCGCTAATATCTTCGCTGATCTCAGGGCGGTTCGCTTCCTCCCAAGCCAATCCCCTCACCAAGACGCCCGCTGCCACCAGGCAACGGGCGTTTTCTTTTGTCTTAACACCTCATTAACGCCTGAGTTGCGCCAAAGCCCCGTATTCCGCCTGCTCAAAAAGTGACGCTTGCGCTTTATCTGTGCATCGTACTGCACAATTGCATGGCAGGAGCCTAATAAATGCACTGCACAATATGACCGGGATCACCTATATCAGCGTCAACCACTGAGACGGCAATCGCGCCGCTCACTGAACTGATCTTGAGGAACTACCCCATGAACCCGATCCGCATTGCAAAGAGCTGGATTAGCTACCGCCGTACCCTTAGCGAACTCGGCAGCCTCTCCAACCAGGCCCTCGCCGACATCGGCGTAAGCCGCTACCAGATCCACAACATCGCTTCGCGCGCTTTCCGCTAATAGCGGAACGCCTGAAGTACCCAAAACGGCGCCTTTAGGGCGCCGTTTTCGCGTTTTAAGTTATTGATTTTATTGTGTACTGTTTATTTTGATACAGCCCCGTTATAACTTTTTTTGATCCAGAATGGTCGATTTGGTCGATATTGCACGGTAGCAACCGAGTATCATGTTGCGTCGGAGACCATTCAAGTCCGTCTGGGGAATGTTATGACACACGACTTCTTCGATACCGACGCTGGCAAATTCATCAGCCGAGCCAAGTGCTTTCTTGAAGCGGCCAGCGTTCTCGACGAGAAGATGCAAGATGGCCAAAGCGGTATGCTGTTCACCCCTACCCTGCACTTGGTGGGTCATGGCCTTGAGCTACTGCTCAAAGGCTGCCTCCTCCACAATGGAGTGTCTAAGTCTCGTGCTGTAGCCTTCTCTCACCGAATTAACGATATGTGGCTAGATAACCTTGTGGCGCCGGTGAGAGAGGCAACTATCCACAACGCCCGCATCACACACCAATACGCAATCTCGAGCGGGTTGTTCCCAGACGCCAGAAGTATCGCCGATCCTGTTGAGAAGTTCGAGGAATTCAGGGCTGCGTTGGGCGACTTACATGCTGAGCCGAAGCATTTTCCCATACGCTACCCGACCGAAGAGGATCGATTAGGTCCGCGGACGCCGCTCCTCGTAGGCACACTATGGCGTACAGCTGATGACTACGTGAAGCGGCCCAATGAATTTCTTATCAGGTAGGGAACGATCGATCCGCTTGCCAGTTATCTCGATGCAAGGTTTGAAATCCACCTTGCCACGGATGCATCGCCCTATGCGATCCGTCAGAAGCCCGGCGTCGGATTAGTCCGCACCGGGCTTTTCCTTTGTGGGCGCTCCGGTCGCGCCTCCTAAATATCACGATTGCCTAAAATACAACTGCCGAATAAAGTGTGCCGCGCACTCGGCCAAAATGCGGGCCGGCGCGCGCAATAGCTCATTACAGCATTCACGGGCGTGGCTTGCCCATAGCCGAGCTGCACCCCCGATCCCCCAGTGCATCCAAGTGCTCCGATCAACTTTCCCAAGGACAACGTGATGGCTGACCCAAACGCTAAAACTCGTGCCTGCCCGATCTGCAAGGAAGAGATCAAAGTCGCCGCTACTCGCTGCATTCACTGCCATTCCGAAATCCCTCCAGGCGCCGATGGACGCGCCAGGCCGCCAATGATCATGGGCCGGCGCATTCGTGCGAAGGCGCATACCGCTCCAAAGGCCACATTCAACGCGGGCCCATCTTCAGCCTGCAACGATCTCGAGATCGATGACGCCGGCGTCTGGGAGTACATCGGCGAGGATGAGGACTACTGCTATTACTGGGGCCCTTCCTAAGACCTAGCGGCGATTGGATCATCGCAGTTCATTGTTCACCTACATCTCCAACGCCCGCAACTTCTCCACCGCGAAATCCACGAAGGCCCGTGTCTTGGCCGAGACGTGGCGGCCCTCGGCATGAACGACGTGGATCGGCAGCGGCGGTTCTTCGTAATCTTCGAGCGTCAGACGCAGCTGGCCCGCGGCGACGTGACGGCTGACCTGGTAGGACAGCGGGCGGGAGAGTCCACAGCCGGTGACCGACGCGGCGATCGCGGCGTCGACCGTGTTGCAGTAGAGGCGCGGATGGAGCGTTGCGGCGGCGCCGTCGGGGGCGAAATGCCAGTCGAGGGGTGCCGACGAGCCGGTGTTGACGATCGTGGCGTGGTTGGCGAGATCGGCGGGTTTCTTCGGTTCGCCGTGGCGTTCGAAATAGGACGGTGCGCCGCAGACGACGCGGCGGACGCTTCCCACCTTGATCGCCGTCTGGTCGGAATCCTGCAGGCGGCCGATGCGGATCGCGACGTCGATCCCCTCCTCCACCAGGCTGACGATCCTGTCGAAGAGCAGAACACGGCCGGTCACGCCCTTATGGATATCGAGAAACTCGGTCATGACAGGCATGATATGCAGCTGCCCGAACTGCACGGGCGCGGTGATGGTCAGCATGCCTGATGGCGTCGCGTGCGAGCCGCCGGCGGAGGCCTCGGCTTCGTCGATCTCGGCCAGAATGCGTTTGCAGTCATCGGCATAGCGGCGGCCGGCCTCGGTCAGGTTCACCGATCGTGTCGACCGCACGAAGAGGCGCGCGCCGGTGGTATCCTCGAGAAAGGCCACCGCGCGGGTGACTGCGGGCGGGCTCATGTGCAGCTGTCGCGCCGCTTCCGCGAAGCTTGCCGTCTCGGAAACCCGCACAAGGACTTTCATGCATTGAAGCCGATCCATATCGAAGCCTTTTATTCCGCACAGAGAAACAGTCCCTTTCCTATAATCTAAATTCCATACGAAATCAGGAACAATTATTCTCTCCGCCAACATCAACGGAGACCAATTCCATGAAGCTCTATTCGCACCCGCTTTCCGGCCATGCGCACCGCGCCTGCCTGTTCATCTCGCTTGCCGGGATCGACGCCGAGATTGTCGACATCGATCTCGCCGGTGGCGAGCACAAGAAGCCCGCCTTCCTGGCGCTCAACCCGTTCGGGCAGATTCCCGTTCTCGATGATAACGGGCTGGTGCTTGCGGATTCGAATGCGATCCTGGTCTACCTCGCCAAGAAGCATGCGGCGGATTGGCTGCCTGAGGATGCCGTGGGCGCCGCTTCCGTTCAGCGCTGGCTTTCGGTGGCTGCCGGCGAGATCGCCTATGGCCCTGCCGCCGCGCGGCTGGTGACGGTGTTCGGCGCGAGCTTCGACACCGAAGAGGTGATCGGACGCGCGCACCGCATTCTGGCGCTGATCGACGCGGAACTGGCCGGCAAGGCATGGATCGCGGCGGATCGGCCGACGATCGCCGACGTCGCGCTCTACAGCTACATCGCCCGTGCGCCGGAGGGGAATGTCGATCGCTTCCGCTACGGCAATGTCAGCGCCTGGTTGAAGCGCATGGAAGCGCTGCCCGGCTTCCGGCCATTCCAGAAGACGGCGATCGGCATTCCCGACGCGGCCTGAGACAGGCCACGCGGCGGCGCCGATCCTGAAGACCCACGAAGGAGAATGTCATGCTTGCATTGAAGCAGACCGAAAAGCCTTCCCCGTGGCATGACGGGGAGATTGCCCTGCAGGAAAAGGCCGGCGTTGCCGCGCGCATGAAGGATGTGGGCGCGCGCGTGCTGCGCGACCACCTGATAGACCAGCATCGCCAGTTCTACCCGCAGCTGCCCTTCATCGTGCTCGGCACGGTGGACGCCAATGGCGACGCCTGGGCGACGCTGCGGGCGAACTATCCTGGGTTCCTCGACAGTCCGGATGTGCATACGCTGAGCGTCAAGCTTGCGCGCGAGCCGGGCGATCCGGCCGATCGGGGGATGGAGGACGGCGATGCGATCGGCATGCTCGGGATCGAGCTGCAGACGCGCCGACGAAACCGGCTGAACGGCACGATCGCACGCAGCACAGCGGAGCGCTTCGATGTCGCGGTCGGGCAATCCTATGGGAACTGCCCGCAATACATCCAGCTGCGCGATTTCGGCTTCAGCCGCGAGCCTGAACTCTCCTCGGCCGTGCCGGCCGTTGTTTCGGAGGCGCTGGATACCCGGGCGATGGCGCTGATCACGAAGTCGGATACGTTCTTCGTGGCGTCCTATGCCGATCGTGACGATGGCGAGCGGCAGGTGGATGTTTCGCACCGGGGCGGCAAGCCGGGCTTCGTGCGAATCGGCGAGGATGGTGTTCTGACGATCCCCGACTTCGCCGGCAATCTGTTCTTCAATACGCTCGGCAATATTCTCATCAATGGCCGCGCCGGTCTTGTCTTCGTCGATTTCGACAGCGGCGACCTGCTGCAACTGTCTGGTGATGCCGAAGTCGTTCTGGATTCGCCGGAGATCGCCGCTTTCCAGGGTGCGGAGCGTCTGTGGCGCTTCCGTCCGCGTCGTGTCGTCTACCGGGCGGATGCGCTGCCGCTTCGGTGGAATTCGCGTGCCGACGGGCAATCGCCGAACGCGCTGATGACCGGCGATTGGAAGTCGGCGGCCGGTCGCATCAGCGCCGCCGAGATGGCGAGCCGCTGGCGGCCGCTAAGGGTGGCACGGATTGTCGATGAGAGTGCCGGCATCCGCTCGTTCCACCTGGAGCCCGTCGATGGCGGCGGGCTGATCGCGCATGCGGCCGGGCAATATCTGCCGATACGCGTGACTGTTCCCGGCGAGGATCGGCCGCTGATTAGGACCTATACGCTGTCGGTGGCACCGTCCGATAACCGGTACCGCATCAGCGTGAAGCGGGAGGGTGTCGTCTCGCGCCATCTGCATGACCACATTGTCGTCGGCGATATCATCGAGGCGCGCGCCCCGGGGGGTTCGTTCGGCATCGATGCGGCGGAGCCGCGACCGGCGGTGATGCTGGCGGCCGGCATCGGCATCACGCCGCTGCTCGCCATGCTCAGGCATGTCGTCTACGAGGGGTTTCGCAAGCGCGGAATGCGGCCGGTGTGGCTGTTCTATGCCGCGCACAGCAAGGCCGAGCGCGCCTTTGACGATGAGATCGGCGCACTTGTCGCAGCATCCGGCGGGGCTGTCAGGCTGGTCCGGCTGCTTGGGGATGTCTCCGGAGCGGTCGAGGGGCGAGACTATGAGGCGCAGGGGCGGATCGACATGGCGTTGTTGCGCGCCGTGCTGCCGTTCAACGATTACGACTTCTACCTCTGCGGCCCGCCGAGCTTCATGCAGTCGGTCTATGACGGGCTGCGTGGGCTGAATGTCGCGGATAACAGGATCCATGCCGAGGCGTTTGGCGTGGCATCGGTTGCGCGATCGGGTGGCGTTTCGGCTGAGCCTGCCTCCGTGCAGGCTCGGGCGGCGGCGGATGTGCCGGTGCCGGTCTATTTCACGCGATCGGCCAAAGAGGCGCGATGGGAGCCTGAGCGCGGCACATTGCTCGAGCTTGCCGAGGCGCGCGGGTTGCAGCCGGAGTTCAGCTGCCGGCTCGGCAATTGCGGCAGCTGCCGGACCAAGGTGCTGTCGGGCGCGGTCGCCTATGTGAGCGAGCCGACTGCCGAGGTTGGCGAGGACGAGGCGTTGATCTGCTGCGCGGTTCCGGCCAAGGGCGAGACGCGGCTGGAGCTTGATCTCTAGAGAATGGTGGGAGCGACCGAGGTACGGCAGGTGCCGCTCAAATATCCGGTTTCCTGCCAATATCCAGTTTGCTGTCATGGCGCGGCGTGATAATCAGCCGCGCATGACCCAGACCTCTTCCCATTCTCCCATCCACGTCGTCGGCGGCGGGCTCGCGGGCTCCGAAGCCGCGTGGCAGATCGCAAACGCCGGCGTTCCCGTCATCCTGCACGAGATGCGCGGCGTGCGCGGCACCGATGCCCACAAGACGGACCATCTGGCTGAACTCGTCTGTTCCAACTCGTTCCGCTCCGACGACGCGACCGCCAATGCCGTCGGCGTCATCCATGCGGAAATGCGCATGGCTGGATCGCTGATCATGGCCTGCGCCGACAAGCACCAGGTGCCGGCCGGCGGCGCGTTGGCTGTCGATCGCGACGGGTTCTCGGAAGCCGTCACCCGGGCGGTGCACGATCATCCGCTGATCACCGTCGTTCGCGAGGAGATCACCGGTCTTCCGCCGAAGGAGTGGGATCTGGCGATCGTCGCCACCGGCCCGCTGACGGCGCCGTCGCTTGCCAGCGCCATCCAGGCCGAGACGGGCGCCGATGCGCTCGCCTTCTTCGATGCCATCGCGCCGATCGTCTACCGCGAGAGCATCGACATGGATATCTGCTGGTATCAGTCGCGCTACGACAAGGTCGGCCCTGGCGGCACCGGCAAGGATTACATCAACTGCCCGATGGACGAAGCACAGTACAATGCCTTCGTCGATGCGCTGATTGCCGGCGACACGGTCGGTTTCAAGGAATGGGAAGGCACGCCCTATTTCGACGGCTGCCTGCCGATCGAGATCATGGCCGAGCGCGGACGCGAGACGCTGCGCCATGGGCCGATGAAGCCGATGGGGCTCACCAACGCGCATAATCCGACGGTCAAGGCCTATGCTGTCGTGCAGCTGCGCCAGGACAACGCGCTCGGCACGCTCTACAACATGGTCGGCTTCCAGACGAAGCTGAAATACGGCGCGCAAACCGAGATCCTCAAGATGATCCCGGGATTGCAGAATGCCGAGTTCGCCCGTCTCGGCGGCCTGCACCGCAACACCTACATCAACTCGCCGACGCTGCTCGACGGTTCGCTGACGCTGAAGTCGCGGCCAGGCCTGCGCTTCGCGGGCCAGATCACCGGCTGCGAAGGTTATGTCGAAAGCGCCAGCGTCGGCCTGCTCGCGGGCCGGTTCGCGGCTGCCGAGCGCAAGGGCGAAACGGTATCGCTGCCGCCGGCAACGACCGCGCTCGGCTCGCTGCTCGGCCATATCACCGGCGGGCATATCAGCAACGACGAGGAACCGGGCAAGCGTTCCTTCCAGCCGATGAACATCAATTTCGGGCTTTTCCCGGAACTCGAGCCGGGCTCGATCGTAAAGCCCGAGGGCGTGAAGCGCTTTCGCGGCAAGGACAAGACGATCATGAAGCGGCAGCTGATCGCCAAGCGGGCGCTTGCCGATTGCGCGACGTGGCTCGGCGAGACAGTACCGGTGGCGAAGACGGCCTGATCAGGCGGCTTTGTTCATAAGCCAAGACAGGTCAGTGGGTGACGGGCCCGTTGGCCTTCTTCCAGGCGTCGATGCCGCCTTCGATGTGGCAGGCAGATGCGATGCCGGCGTCGTGCGCGGCCTGGACCGCCATGGCGGAGCGTTCGCCGAAGGCACAGTAGAAGACCAGGCGCTTGGTGGTGGATACGCCCAGTTCATGCAGAACGCCGCCGGCGCTGATGCTTTCAGCAAGCGCCGGATAGGGAAAATGCAGCGATGACGGGATGACGCCATGACGCTGGCGCTCGCTATCCTCGCGAAGGTCGATCAGCGCCACATCGGGCCTGCCCATCAGGTCGAAGACCTGCCGCACGCTCAATGACCAGCCGTGGCTGTCGACGTCGTGATGATCCATGCCGATCTTCATGTTGGCCGGCACCGCCACGTCCATCATCTTCGGATTGGCAAGCTTCAGATTGTTCATCAGATCGGCATATTCGTCGGCCGAGCGCACCTGCAGGCGCGGGTTGAAGGCCTTCTCCTCGCCGATCGTCGAGACCGTGTCGCCCTTGTAGTCGTGGGCGGGGTAGACGAGCGTCGTATCGGGCAGCTTCAGCAGGCGGCCGAAGATGGATTCGAATTGGGCGCGCGGGTCGCCATTCTGGAAATCGGTGCGGCCGGTACCGCGGATCAGCAGCGTGTCGCCGGTGAAGACACGGTCTGGAAGGACGAAGCTGTAGCTATCGTCGGTATGGCCGGGCGTGTAGATGACATCCAGAGACAAGCCCTCGATGGTCAGCCTGTCGTTGTCGGAGAGGCGCATCGAGACGACATCGGCCTTGGTCTGCTCGCCCATCACGGTCGTGCAATGGGTCTTGTCGCGCAAGGCGCCAAGACCGGTGATGTGATCGGCGTGCAGATGCGTGTCCACGGCCTTGACCAGCTTCAGGTCGAGTTCGTGGATGAGTTGCAGGTAGCGATCGACCTTTTCAAGCACAGGATCGATGATCAACGCCTCCCCGCCCCGCCTGCTTGCCATCAGGTAGGAGTAAGTGCTGGATGCGGGGTCGAAAAGCTGGCGGAAGATCATGGACGTCTCCTGTGCTCAGCCCTTCGGCTGCGGCACGATGCGGATGTAGGGCTTGGGCGAGACCCAGCCGTCGGGATACTGCTTCTTGGC